>CAYPYM010000073.1:0-9261 GCA_964414435.1 uncultured Ignavibacteriales bacterium
ATGAGGTCTGCTCCCGCGTGTCACGGTTCTTCGCCCGATAGACCAGCTGCCCATTGTCGACCACCAGGGTCACGCCGTTGCCGCGGCCGTTGCCGAGGTGACGACCCTTCCACGTCACCGACCGCACGTTATGGTCGGAAAAATCGTCAAGGAAACCCACCTGCCCGCTCGGCAGGAACACGAGGTACTCGGCCGGGTCGAGCAGGTCAGCGCGCCGCTGGAAGGACTCACCACCGGCATTTCGGCCGACGGCATCATCATTGTCCTGGTGATCGGTATCGTCATGATGTTTTTCGGCTTCCTGATCGTGGCTCTCATGCCGCAGCAACTCGCGAACTTCTCGTCCTGTCTCAGCCGCCACCAGGTCAAGTGCTACCTGCTCGGACTGCTGTTCCTTCTCCTGCAGCCGGTGGTGCTGACGCTCTGCGTTATCACCCTGATCGGAATCGTGCTTATTCCGTTTGTGCCGATGTTGTACCTGGCCGCGATGCTCATGGGGCTGGTATCGTTCGGAGCGGCCGTCGGTGGATATGTTATGAACCGCCTGCAGTCCAACGCCCGCGGCCATCAGGTACGAACGCTGCTCGGTGAGTTCCTGCTTATGGTCCTCTGGTTTGCGGTCGTGCTTCTGATGAGCGGTGCGAATCCGGTGCAGCGCGGTTTGGGGATCGCTCTCCTGGTGATCGCCATCGTCATTACGTCGTACCCGCTGCTCACCGGGATCGGCGCAGCCCTTCTAACCCGCTTCGGCACCCGTCAATATGTCAGCTATACCGAGCGTCGGCCGGAGGACAACGTGCCGCCCGCTCCGGCGCCGCCACCGCTGTACGATCCGCCGCCGGTCACGACTCCGTCCGGTCCGGTCATGCCTCCTCCGCCTCCGCCTCCCGACGATTCGGGATCGTCGACGCAACAATCCTGATTGTCCGCCGTATTATTCAGCAAATCAAGCAGCCTCAAGTACCAAGGCTCCAAGGGAGGAGACCCATGCGTGTTACCAGATTGCTGATCGCGGCCGGACTGGCGCTGCTCGTCGCAGCGGGTGCGAGTTATGGCCGAGATCTTGAGAAGAAGTCGGTGACGGTTGAGTCGGAAGGCGCCAGGAAGCTCGATATCCAGTTTCATTTCGGGGCCGGTCAGCTCCATCTGCAGCCGGCGGATCAGGAAGCCCCGGCAAAACTGGATATCTCCTACGATGACCGTTATTACGATCACACGGTCGACTACAAGGTTGTCGACGGCACCGGCAGACTGGACATCGACAGCAAGCACGAAAGCCACGAGAGTATCGACACCGACGACAACAAATGGGACGTGACGCTTTCGGATCGGTATCCGACCAGTCTCAGTCTCGATATCGGCGCCTGTGACGCCGATATGGAGCTGGGCGGGATTCCCCTCACGCATCTCGATGTCGATGTCGGAGCGGCTTCGGCCGAGTTCCACTTCTCGAAACCGAATCCGAATCGGGCTGAAGAGATCCGGATGAAAGCCGGCGCCAGTTCCCTGGACATGACCGATATCGGGAATGCCAATTTCGACCAGTTTGACTTCGACGGCGGAGTCGGATCGTACGATCTCGATTTTCGAGGCGAGTACAACGGTGAGTCGCGGATCAAGCTGCACATCGGTCTCGGCTCGGGCGACATCACCCTGCCCCGAGGGGTCGCCTGCCGGGTGGAGGAGAACAACCCGAATTTCCTCTCCTCGGTCGACCTTCACGGTTCCGATCTCGATGAGGTCGAGGACCACGTGTACGAGACACCGGACTTCGATAAGGCAAAGACGCGAATCATTCTCGAGCTCGAAGTCGGGGTCGGCTCGGTCGACATCTACTTCAAGTAAGCCCTTTCTGCGTTTCTTTCGCAGAGTACCGACCGCGGGCGGCCCTCGGGCCGCCCGTCTGGTATCCCGCCCCCGGTTACATCCTGTAAAAACTTGCCCCCCTTCGGCACCGGCTCTATACTGACTCCGCCGGCGCCGTATTCCGGCCTGCCTAAATCGGCAGAACCAAAGCCGGGTGCCGCTGTTATCAGGTGCACTATGAAGCAGGACTCGTAAGGAGCATCAATGACTACAAGGCTTTTGGCCGTCTTTTTTCTTCTGGCAGGAACGCTCGTGTCGGCGCAGCCCTCGAGCGATCAGCAGACCCGGATCTACACCGCCCGCGACCGGGTCATGCCGGCTCTCGTTCATATTCAGCCGGTGATCAAGAACTACGACACCGGCGAACTCGAAAAGCAGGCGGTGATCGGATCCGGCATCATCTTCCACTCCGGCGGATATGTCGTCACCAACTACCACGTCGCCGGCAAGGCGGTGCGCATCATCTGCACCCTCTACGACAAGGAGCAGGTGCCCGCCGAGTTTGTCGGAGGCGATCCGATGACCGATATCTCGGTGATCAAACTCGACCTGTCCAACTATCACAAGCCGCTCACCGTGGCCGAATTCGGCAACTCCGATTCGATCCAGGTGGGGCAGTTCGTGCTCGCGATGGGTTCGCCGCTGTCGCTCTCGCGGTCGGTGTCGTTTGGCGTCATCTCGACCCGCGACCGCTACTTCGATGCCGATGTCCGTCTGCCGTCGGGCGAACGCACCGGGCAGTACAACCTGTGGATCCAGACCGATGCCGCGATCAACCCCGGCAACTCGGGCGGTCCGCTGGTGGATATGTCCGGCCGGGTGATCGGGATCAACTCGCGCGCCACCATGTTCGCCAACAATATTGGTTTCGCGATTCCGGTCAATGTCGTCAAGAAGGTTACCCACGACATCCTCGATCACGGCGGCGTAGTCCGGAGCTGGATCGGGGTACACTGTCAGGCGCTGCAGGAACTCGAAGACTTTTTCAAAGCGGGACGTGACGCCGGTGTGCTGGTGGCGTCGGTCGACCCCGGCTCCCCGGCGGCGAACAGCTTCATCAAGGCGGGCGATATTATCCTCGCGGTCGATGGTGACCCGGTGTCGGCCCGGTTTGTCGAGGAGCTGCCGAAGTTTTACAACAAGATCGCCCAGTATCCGCCCGGCACGGAAATCACATTGAAGGTCCTTCGCGACGATCAGGATTACAGTATCAAGGTCACCACCAAGCAACTCGGAGCGCTGCAGGGTGAGGACTTCGAGGCGAAGGGCTGGGGCTTCACGGTGAAAGCGATAACGCGCCAGATGCAGATCGAGAATACCCTCCCCGACACGCTCGGCGTGTTCGTGGTCGGCGTCAAGCGGAGCGGCCCCGCCGGCAGCGGCGGTCTGCGCGGCGGCGATGTCATCACACAGGTCAACCAGAGCGATATTGTCGGGCTGCCCGATTTCATCGCCACCCAGCGCGACCTCAGCAACGCCGGAACGGAGAAGGTGCTGCTGACGGTCAGTCGCAACGGTGGCACGCGCTATGTCCTGCTCAAGATCGACCAGAAGGAAAAGGAGTCCATGAATGAATAATCGTCAGACCGCTTTTCCCGTTACGATCCTGATGGCGGCCGTCCTGATGATCGGCGTGCTGGCCGCGCCGGTGGCGGCGCAAGATTTCGATTTCAAACGTCTCGAACCGAAGGTCCGGCCCTACACCGTCATCGTCGATATGGATATCGAGATCTCGTTCGGCATCCACTCCAACGAGCAGTCGGAGCGGTATCTCGGCACGATTGTCACGTCGGACGGTCTCGTCATATTCGACGGTTCGGCGCTGACCGCCGATGCCGGCATGTCGGCCTTTTCGGGCATCTCGGTCAAGACGGTGCCGAGCAAAATCGAGGTCAGCACCCTGGACGGGAAGACCTACGACGGCGAGTATATCGGGCTCGATCGTTTCACCGGTATCGGTTTCCTGAGGATCCAGGCCGACAGCGGGACGACGTTTACGCCGGTGCAGTTCAAGCGCCAGGCGAAATTCGCGGTGGGCGACTGGCTCGGCGTCTATATGCTCCTGCCGGAGTTCATCACCCCGCCGCTGGCCGGCGATGTCGGCATGGTCTCGGCGCTCGTCACATCGCCGCAGGATTTTACGCTGACAGTCGGATTCAACGGTCTGGAAGTCACCTCGGTGCTCTACAACTCCAACCTCGAGCCGGTCGGCGTCCTCGGATCGTTGCAGGATCCGACTTCCGGCGGGGGAGATACCGGCGGCCTGATGGAATCGTTCGGCCAGTTCGGTGTGCCCCTCCTGGGCGTGGTGACCGCCGAACAGCTCGACAAGCTGATTGCCGATCCGCCCGTGCAGGGTGAGATCGACCGTGGCTGGCTCGGCATCACCCTCCAGGCGCTGACCAAGGATATCGCAGCGTTCTGGGGGCTGGACCTCTCGGGCGGTATCATCGTCAACGATATCGTGAAGGATTCGCCCGCCGACAGCGCCGGGCTGAAAGTCGGCGACATCATCTACAGCGTGAACGGCCAGGATGTCGAGGTCGACAAGGAGGAGAAGCTTCCCGTCTTTCAGCGGATGATCTCCGAAATGGGGCCGGGCGCGCAGGTCGAACTGGGTGTGATACGCCGCAACGACAGCGCCGCCGACACGCTCAATCTGCTCGTGACGCTCGGCGAGGCGCCGATCGCCGCTTCGGATGCGCCGGAATATGAAAACAAGGCGCTCGAATTCAAGGTCCGCGACATGGTCTTCGCCGACTACATGATCACCAATCAGGATCCGGAGCACTTCCACGGCGTGGTCGTTTCGGAACTGAAGATGGGCGGGCTGGCCGACGTGGGCGGGCTGCAGATCGGTGACATCATCCAGCGAATCGGCAGCACCGACGTGGCATCGATCGACGATGTCAAGACGGTGATGGAGCAGGTCGATCAGACCAAGCCGCGCGAGGTCATCTTCTTTGTCTGGCGCGACAACAAGACCCTCTTCGTCAACGTCAAGACCGACTGGCAGGAAGAGTAGCGCTTACGGAAAAGCCAATTCGGGCCGGTCCGTTTCGGGCCGGCCTTTTTTTGTGCGTGCCGATGCACAGGACTGACGGAATTGCAGCCGGTTGCGTAGGTAGATTATGACTTCGATTGCAGGATCCGGGGGCAGGCTTACGCTGCCGAACCGCAACCCTGCTCTCAAGTTGTTGCTATCACACGCCTTGGGTCGCGGGGCGAGCCGTTCGTGGCGAGCCGATACAAAATGGGGAATTCGGCGGCCCCGGCACAGGGTTTGCGGAAAGAGCTTGTGGAGCGCGTTCCGGCATTGCTCGCCGGGCGTCATCAGATCGGAAAGATAAGAGATGTGCTATACGCCTGAAAGGAATGCTGCCATGAAACAGTTTGTTATCGCAGCCCTTGTGTTTGTTTTTGTCGCCGCGGCAGCTTCGGCGACAACTCCGGGCGCCGACTGGTCGGCGATCGTGTCGGTTGACACCGTGATCGCCCATCCGGGCGACCATATCGCGGTGCCGATCCGCCTGAGCAACAACGACCAGGCCTTTTCGGCGCTTTACGTGCCCCTGCAGTTTTTCAGCCCGGCCCTGAACGTCGACTCGGTCTCGTTTACCGGTTCGATCATGACTGCCGACTTCAGCGGCCTGGTTGCCCCCGAAGCCAACTTTCACGACACGGTCGAGGTGACCCTCTCGCCGTTCTTTGCGTCGCCGATCCCGACGATCCCGGCGGTCGACGGCCTGATCGCCACCATCTACATCACGGTGTCGCCGTCGGCAACGGCCGACACCATCGCGATCGACTCGCTGGCGATTGACTCGATGATCTCCGACGGCGGACCGAGCGCCCGGGTGTGGAAGTATGTCAACGGCTCCGACGATCAGGGCTTCACCATGCTCCCCGGATTCGTTGCCGGGGCGGTGATTGTCGATGTCCCGACCGCCGTGGACGACAACTGGACTAATGTCCTGCCGCACGAATTCTCGCTCGGCCAGAACTATCCGAACCCGTTCAACCCGACCACGACGATCGACTTCTCGCTGCCGGTCGGTGGGCCGGTCAAGCTGACGGTGTACAACGTGCTCGGGCAGGAAGTGGTGACGCTGGTTGACCGGTCGTTGCCGGCGGGGACTCATCAGGTCGAGTTCGACGCTTCTAACCGTCCGAGCGGCATATACTTCTACCGCCTGACCTATCCCGGCGGGAACGCCACCAAGAAAATGACCCTGATCAAATAAGTATTCGTCCTAAACTGCCGATTATTACAGGGATAGCGGTATTCTCCGCTGTCCCTGTTTTTTTTGCCGAGAGAAGGGCATGACGCAAGCAGTAGAAGAGAAGAAATCAGCCGCCCCGGCTAAGAAGACCGTTAAGATCGGCAACTATGCGCTGACCGGTAAGATCGGTCAGGGCGGAATCGCCGAAATCTACAAAGGCCGCCAGGAATCACTCGACCGCGATGTCGCGATCAAGATCCTGTCATCGAAACTGACCTCCGATGACGACATCGTCCGTCGCTTCGAACGCGAGTCGCTGGTCATCGCCCGTCTCAACCACCCCAACATCGTCCACGTGATCGACAAGGGGCAGGCCGGCGGCCGGTATTACTTCGTCATGGACTTTATCGACGGCACCTCGCTCCGCGAAGTGATCGATTCCACCAAGATCCCCCTTCAGACCAAGCTCGAGATGATCGTGCAGGTCTGCAAGGCGCTCGACTACGCCCACAAGAACGGCGTCATCCACCGCGACATCAAACCGGCCAACATCCTGATCGACCGGCAGGGGAACGCCCTGGTCGCCGATTTCGGTATCGCCCAGATTGTCGGCACGCCGGAGGCCGAGATGACGTCGTCGGATGTCATCATGGGGACCCTCTCCTACATGTCGCCGGAGCAGAAGATCAGTTCGGCCAACGTCGACCAGACCACCGACATCTACGCGGTCGGCGTTATCCTCTACGAGATCCTCTGCGGCAAGAAGCCGCTCGGCCGCTTCAAGATGCCGTCGGAGATCAACACCGACCTCGGCACCGGCTTCGACAAGGTTATCACCACCTGTCTCGCTCAGGATCCGTCCGAGCGGTATCAGACCGCGGTGGAGTTGAAAGACGCCCTGCTTGACGTGATGGGCGGCGGCCGGGTGAAGACGGACCCGACCGCGATGTCGGTTTCGGGAACGGAATCGTTCCTCGGCAAGTGCCGCTATCTCGATACGATTCGCGAGACTCGGTTCGGATCGACTATCCTGGTCGAAAACCGGGTGAACAAAAAGCTCTACGTCATCAAGAAGCACAACAAGGGCGAGGCCGGCCGCAAGGAAGCCAAGCTGCTGGCGACGCTCAAGCACAACAACATCATTAATCTGTTCGGCGCCGGCGGCGACGCCCGCTCGACGGTCGTGATCGCTGATTACGCTCAGGGCGGTTCGCTGGCCGACCGTATGGTCCGCCGCTACGAATGGGACAAAGCCTTCGAGATTATCCTGCAGGTGGCGGCCGGGATCGATTTCGCCCACAAGAACAATATCATCCACGGCAACCTGCGGCCCTCGAACATCCTCTTCGACTCCGACGATGTCGTCAAGCTGACCGACTTCGCGCTGCCGGTTCACTACGATGGTCCCCGCCAGCGCAACTGGTACAGCCCGCCCGAACGGAAATCCTCGCGGCAGGGTGATATCTACGGTATCGGGGTTGTCCTGCATCAGATGATTCTCGGCCGGAATCCCGAATACGACGCCGGCGACAACCTCGTGCTGGGCGATTCCCGGCGAATGCTCCCCGAAGAGATCTGCCAGATGCTCGGCAAGCTGCTCGCGATTCGCGTGACCCGTCGCTACAAGACCTGCGAGGAATTCCTGCTCGACTACGATGATTTCGAGCGGCGCCGTCTGGACGACGCCAGCCGCCGGGCGGCGGCGCAGGCGCAGGAAGCCACCGACGAGTCGAAGCGCATGCCTATGTGGCTGCCGATACTCATTGGCGGCGGCGTGCTGCTCGGCATTTTCGTCGCGCTCTATCTCAGCGGGTTCTTCCACTGATATCGTTCCGCGTTCGTTTCATCACCACCAAAATCCCACGGGGCTTCATCGCTAGACGCGGCCAGGTGCGGCCGAGCGGCGCTCAATAAAGGGTTGATTGTCGCCAAAAAGCAGTCTACTTTTCTGCTGCCTGCGACGATCCTGCGTTTCGCCGCGTCGCGCAGGTGAGTGAAATCGACACAGGGACAAAGGAGGATGGTATGGAAACGCGCCATCTAAGAGCAGACAAGAGCACATGGGCGATCGGCGGGGGACTGTTTATCGGCCTGGGGGTGGGGTTCTTCTTCCTTCACGTTTCAGCGCTCATGTTCGTCGGGTGCATACTCGCCGGCCTGGGACTGGGGCTGGTCGTGACGGCGATTGTCTCGCGCAGTTAGGCCGGGCGGAAACTCCAGCACCGCGAGAACTGTTTTTCAGGAAGGTGGTCCGGACTGTTCGTCAAACGACTTCAACCGGCGGCGGCGTATCCGCCGCCCGGAGGAAACGCGATATGTTGAAGATTTTCGTGCCGATTCTCTCGGGAGCTCTCCTGCTCGCCGGATGTCAGAGCAAAGCCGGGTCGAAGGGCGGGCAGCCGCAGGGCAAGCCGGCTGCCGCGCCGTCGCTCACTCTCAGCAGCCCCGCTTTCGCCGATACAGATACAATCCCCATGCGTTTCACCTGCGACTCTGCGAATGTGTCGCCGGCGCTGAGCTGGAGCGGGATTCCGGACGCAACCCAGAGCCTCGCGCTCATCGTTGACGATCCCGACGCCCCGACGAAGACCTGGGTACACTGGGTTATCTACGACCTCCCGCCGACGGACAGCGCGCTCACCGAGGGGATCCCGACCGAGCCGGAGCTCGAAGACGGCGCTCGGCAGGGTGTAAACGACTTCGGGAAGTACGGCTACGGCGGCCCGTGCCCGCCCCCCGGCAAGCCGCATCGCTATTACTTCAAGCTGTATGCGCTCGACAGCGTACCTGAGCTCCCCGACAAGGCGACCAAGCAGCAGTTGCTCGACGCCATGGAGGGTCATGTGCTGGCGCAGGCACAGCTGATGGGGACCTACAAACGAGCCGAGTAGTCGCGTGCAGGATCGAGTGTGTTCGGAAGGGGACGGTCGCTCAGTATGATTCTTCGTCGCCGGGGTAGGCGCCGGAAGTGACGTCGGTGATATACCGCTTGACGGCATCGAGAATGACCGGCGTAAGGTTGGCGTATTCGCGGAGAAACTTCGGCTTGAAGCCCTCGTCGTGAAGGCCGAGCATGTCGTTGATCACGAGCACCTGACCGTCGCAGTGTTTGCCCGCCCCGATACCGATCGTCGCCGCCGTATGGAGCGCCTGCGTAATCGCGTGGGCGACA
>CAYPYM010000074.1:0-7702 GCA_964414435.1 uncultured Ignavibacteriales bacterium
CCCGGCGAGATTGACCGCGTTGGCCAGGATGACGTTATCGCCGATGATGCAATCATGGGCGATGTGGGAATAGGCCATGAGGAAACAGTCCTTCCCCACCGTGGTCTTGCCGTGGGCCTTGGTTCCCCGGTTGACGGTGGCGTATTCGCGCACGACGGTACGCTCGCCGATCTCGACGAAAGTCTTCTCGCCGCCGAACTTGAGATCCTGTGGCTGGGTGGCGATCACCGCCCCGTGCGAGATTTTCACCTCGGCGCCGATTCGGGCGCCGTCGGCGAGCACGACCGACGAGGCGATCTGCGCGCCCCGCCCGATCTGTACGTCGTCTTCGATAATCGTGTATGGCCCGACCGTGACATCCTCGGCCAGTTCGGCTTTCGGCGACACGATTGCGGTCGGATGTATTTGACTCATCGATCTCTCACCATTGCCATGAAGTCGGCGCTCGCGACCAGTTCCCCGTCGACAAACGCCTCCCCCGACATTTTGCACGTCATCCGCCGGAAGGCGTGCATTTTCAATTCGAACCTGAGCTGGTCACCGGGGACGACCGGGCGGCGGAACCTGGCGTTGTCGATCCCCATGAAGTAGACGACTTTCGTTTGCGGCTCGGGAATCGCGTTCAGCAGCAGAATGCCGCCGGCCTGCGCCATCGCCTCGAGAATAAGTACGCCCGGCATGATCGGGTGGCCGGGGAAATGCCCCTGGAAAAACGGCTCGTTGATCGTGACGTTTTTGATCGCCGTCACGCGGTCGTCCGGTACCAGATCGAGGATCCGGTCGATCAGCAGGAACGGATACCGGTGCGGCATGATCCGCTGGATCGCGTCGATATCGAACAGCACTTCGCTCTTCCGGCTGGCGTAGCGGCCCGCGATTTTCTTCTTCTTATAAAGTTCGCGCATCTTCTTGGCGAGCGCGACATTCGCCTTGTGCCCCGAACGGGCGGCCAGCACGTGCCCCTTGAACGGCACCCCGATCAGGAACAGGTCGCCGAGCAGATCGAGCGCCTTGTGCCGGACCGGCTCGTTGTAGAACCGGAGGGGGATATCGTTGATAATGCCGGTCTCGCCGACAAACGCCTTCTCCTTCAGATCGAGCGCGGCCTGAATACGGTCAACCTCGACCTGGCCGAGATCCGAATCGTAGATCACGACCGCGTTGTCGAGACTGCCGCCCTTGATCAGACCGGCGCCCTTGAGCTGCTCGACCTCGGAGAGGAAACAGAAGGTCCTCGCGGGCGCGAATTCATCGACAAACTCCTTGTCGAGATCCTGCAGCGTGGTGTACTGCGTGCCGAGCGCCGGGTTTTTGTAGTCGATCATAAACGTGATGCGAAGATCGTCCGACGGCGCCACGACGATATCGACATTGCGATCCGGCTCGCTGTAGGCCATCGGAGTGTCGATTTCGAGATAGACCTTATCGGCCTCCTGCGTTTCGATCCCCGCCGCGAGCAGCTTGTCGACATACGGCTTCGCGGAGCCGTCGAACACCGGCGGCTCATTGTTGTCGAGTTCGACAATCATGTTGTCGAGCTGTAAGCCGGCGAACGCCGCCAGCACGTGTTCGACCGTGTGAACCAGGGCGTCGCCGTCCTGAAGAGTCGTGCCGCGGGCGATATCAACGACGTGGTCGATATCGGCGATCACCGACGGTTTCTCGGGGAGATCGGCCCGGACAAAGCGGATGCCGTGATCGGGCGGGGCCGGGCGGAAGGTCATCGTGCAGGTGTTGCCCGTATGCAACCCGATGCCCGACATGGAGATATCGGTCTTTATGGTGCGCTGTTTGTCGTACATGAACCTCGTCTCTGTGCAAGTTTGGTCGAAAATACGATAATCGTTGTAGCCTCTCAAGTCTTTTTTCCGACCGTCTCAGGCCGACGCTCCCTCCCTCGCGCCGGTCAGATTCGCGATCGCCCGCTCGATCATCGAGGTACTGCAGGCGTACGAGAACCGAATCGACTTCTGCAGGTCGGAAAAGATGTCCCCCGGCACCGAACCCATCGAATACTTGTCGATCAGATGGTTCACGAGATCCCAGGCCGAATCGGCCCACTGATCGGTGATCCGGGCGTAGAGATAGAAGGCGCCGCCGGGCGGGGTGTCGCAGGTCAGGAAGGGTGACTTGTTGACACCCTCGAACAGCATGTCACGGCGCTTCTGGTATTCAGCGCACATCGCTTTGACCGCGTCCTGCGGGCCGTTGAGCGCGGCCACCCCTGCGAACTGGGTCGGGGTCGAGACGCCGTTGATCGTGTAGAGGATCATCTTCTTGACCTGGTCCGCGAACGGCTTGCTGCTCGAAACGACATACCCCAGCCGCCAACCAGTCATGGCGTAGCTCTTGGAAAAGGTAAAGCAGCTCACGATCCGGTCGCGCACCGCCACCGGGAAGTCTTTCGCGACCGCGCCGATACTGACATGCTCCTGATCGTAGATGATATCTTCGTAGGCTTCGTCGGAGAAGATCCACAGATCGTGGGCGGCGGCGACATTGAGCAGGTCCTCGAGATCCTCGCGCTGCATCACGCCGCCGGTCGGGTTGTGCGGCGAGTTGATCAGGATTGCCTTGGTGTTCGGTGTGATCCTGCTCTTCAGGTCCTCGATATCCCAGCGGTATTGCCGCTCCGCTTTCAGGTCGCAGAAGACGAGCCTGCCGCCGCAGAGCTGGATCATCCAGCCGGTCGCGGTCCAGTTGGGGCGCGGGATGATGACTTCGTCGCCGGGGTTGAGCACGGTTCGGAAGGTGCAGAACAGGCCGTGCATGCCGCCGTTGGTGATCGTGACCTTCTCGGGGCTGTCGAGATAGTCGATTCCGTTCTTGCGCGCAACCTTGCGCAGCACCGCCTCCTTGAGCGGCTTGATACCGGTCGACGGTGCGTAGTGCGTGGCGTTGTCCTTCATCGCCCGCACCATCGCTTCCTTGATATGCTCCGGGGTGTCGAAACTCGGTTCGCCCGATTCGAGCCGGAGCGGGTTCTCCAGTTGCAGCAGGCGGTCGCGGACCGCCACGATGCCGGAGAAGACTACATCCTGTAGCTGGGTGTTCATATGGTCACCTCAAAAACCGCTTCACTTGTTTCGTCAGCTTGCAATAGAATCGTGCCGTCGGCCCGCACGACCGTCGTGCTCCCGCCGAACACGTTCGTGCCGTCGTCGCCGACCGCGTTGATCCCCGCGACGGTCAGCCCGGTCTCCTTCGCGCGTTCGGCGAGGATTCGTTTCCAGTCGTCGATACGAACCACCGGCCAGGCGGCCGGCACGAAAATCATCTCGGCGCCGCCCTGTTTGAGATTCTGGAAAACCTCGGGGAAGCGGAGGTCGTAGCAGATTGCCACGCCCAACTGGCCCAGCTCGGTGTCGAGCAGACCCGGTTCCTCACCGGGGACATATACTTTGTCCTCGTTCATCGGGGGGAACAGGTTGATCTTGTGGTACACCTGCCACCGTCCGCGGGAGTAGTACAGGTAGGCGTTGCGCATCCCCTGATCGGTCTGCTGGGGGAACCCGAGCATGACGGGGATATCAAAAGATCCCAGGGTGGTGACAACGTCATGGAGACGCATGCCTTCGCCGCCGTTGTACAGGCAGCCCGACAGGGCCAGTTCGCCGAGGACGGCGAGATCGGGTTTGAGATCGGCGGCCCGTCTGAGCAGGGAGATCCAGTCGCGGTTGTTGATGTTCTTTTGGATCAGCGCGAGTTTCATATGGCGGCGGCTCTTTTCTGTGCACGGTCCGGCCGGACGGCCGTCCGCGGCGGGTTCGTCGTGGGTATGTTAGACCGACATAATCGGCATTACGGCAAATAAAGCGGTCCGGGCGCGCCGATCAAGCGAAATTTCGGGCGCACCGTTAGCGACTTCGGCCCTCCGCAAACGCAAACGGCCGCCCGATACGCGCCAGAGAGGAACACACGCAGTGTGTGTTACCACCACACTTGACGGTCCGCATCCCAGGTGAAAATCCGCTCCTCTTCCCGCTTCGAATCGGCCGCCACCAGCCAGTAGAGCGCGCCCGAGGGCGCCAGGAACTCGATCGGTTCGTCGGTCGCCTCGGTTTCGCCGAGCGACTGCCAACCCTTGTCCCAGTAGAACAGCTCGTATTGCTTGCCGGGAGACAGGAAGGACACCTCCAGCCCCTCGGTGGATTTGTCCTGCGAGCGGCGGGTGGTCGAGGTGATAGTCAGGTCGACCGGCTTGTCGAGATGTCCGACCAGCGGTTCGACCGCGCCCTGGGCGGTGAGGATAAACGGATCGCCGGCCGGGACCAGTTCCTTATTGATATAGAACATCGGCAGGTAGGCGATACCGCGCAGCATGGCCGGGAAAACGACCCGGTTCTGCTTGATCACTCCCCACTGGATCGCCCGCCAATCGCCGTCGTTGAAGACGCACAGATAGGCGAACGGCACGGAGTCGTCGATCGTCGAATCGAACGCGACCGGGACATCGGTGACCGGTCCGTAGGCCGCGGTGACATCGGTATAGCTCTTCCCGCTCAGCCACCTCGGGACCTCCTGTCCGGGCTGCTTCACGAACGCGAGATTGCCCGGCTGATTGGCGAAGGTCTTGCGGTAGATCTTGGCTGCTTTCCAGGTAAGCTTGTACTTGCCCGGATCGGCCTCGGCGCCCATGAACGGGACGGCTTTGCCGCCGGGGAGAATCACCGCGTTCCAGGCGTGGTTGTTGCCGTGGTCGGCCCAGTACGGCGTGTAATCCGAGGTCACGCCGATACCGTTGGCGCGCATGGCGTAGATCGTCACGTTGGTCATGTCCTCGCAGCGCCCCAGGCCGCCCTTCTGCATCTCGGACAGACCCTGGTCGGTCGGATGGAAATACCAGCGTTCGTCGAATCCGAACCAGGTCTTGATATCGTCGTTGATCAGCGCCGCGGCTTCAATCGGGTCGGTCGAGTCGGCCATTTTCGACGGCAGGTCGGCGTAGCGCGCCATCAGTTGCGGCCGCCAGTCTTCGAGCGGTTCGTTGCTCCCCCGGTAGGGCAGGACGCCCTCGAGAAAATCCTTGAACGAGAGTTTCTTTGCCCACGGCCGGGTGCGCCACGCCTTGAAGGCGAGCTCGATATTTTCGATCAGGTAGTCGGCCTTGACCGTCTTGAGATCCTCGGCCGCCACCTTACTCCTGAAATCGAGCGAACCGTGGGCCGCCTCCAGGGTGTCGAACGAAATCAGCAGCGAATCGAAATTGGGATAGTCGGTCACGCTGAAGGGCACAACCGAGCCGACCGTGTCGACCAGATCGTAGGTGACGTAACTGTGCCCCTGCATATTGCCGATCAGAAACAGGGCGGCCTGAAGCATGAGGGTGTCGCCCTTCTGCTCGAAATGTTGCAGGGTCTGTTCGAGTTCGCCCCGGTTGGCGCCGGCCGAGTCGAGCGCCGCCGCGACATTGGCGGGGTACGCGGATGCCGTCGCGGTGGCGGCGAGGATGATTACAACAGCGCAAATGGCCGAACCGAAATTCTTCACGAGTGCCTCCGTCGATGTAGTCGTCTAGCTTTCTACAATAAACGATTCAACCCGTGCTGTACAGGAGAATCCGGCGCCCGGCGAGGGACTCGCCTCAAAAAAAGGGGCTTGCGTGGTCGATCGGGCCGGTCTATCATAAGGCAGCACTCACTCTTTCTGGGGAACGACATCTCAGCCGATCGACCGTCGCCCGACGGCGGGAGAGGCACCACGCCTCGCGCCGAGAATCGGGCGCCGACTGTAAGGGGACAGACCTATGTCGCTCATTCTCCGAATCAAGAAGCCAAAAGCCGGCCGCCTGCATATCAAGGTCGGGCACGAGGCCAACGACGGCCGGAGTGGAATGCTCGAGGTGACCATCGGCGAGGCGGTCGCCTGCACTCGCCGGATCGCGCTGTATCACGACCTGCCGCTGGTGGAGGTCTGGCCGGTCCCGACCGACGGGAAGACCTATCGCGTGGTGGCGACCCTCGGCACCGAGCACGACGAGCCGAAGTCGGTCGCCCGAGAGATGCACTTCCCCGGCTGAGGCCGGCACCGACCGGGAACACTGTCGGCTAGATATCTTTCAGCGACTTCACCTGCCGGAGTCGTCGGAAAAGCTGCACGTACTCCTTGACCATGATTTCCTCGGCGGTCGACAGTCCCTCCATCATCGGAATCCCGATCCGCAGTATCGCGCGCATCATGTCGGCTGTGGTCCGATCGTAACGATCGGCGAGGTCTTTCACCCGCTCCTTAAGTTCGGTCGAGACATAAACGTTGAGACAGTGCTCTCCCCGAGATTTCCTGATCGTGGCCGGTTCCTTTCGATTCTCAGACATTCCCCTGTTCTCCTTTCTCGGCGTGTATCATGTGGTATTTCTCATGCGTGATCAGGGTCTGCGGCGACACGATTGTCAGCGCCAGTCGATTGCGTAGTTCCCGGAGGACCGGCCGCCAGGTCTCGCGGCGGTTTCGACCCCGGATCACGCGCTCGATTTTCTCCCGGTCCCGTGATTCGCAAATTCGGCAGACGCGCCGGGGTTTGATCGACAAGCCGAACTCGGCGGCGACAAACGGCGCCAGGCCGTGCCGCAGGCGACGGATTGCCCGGTTGTGCAGGGCGGCGAGCTTGTGTTTCGCCCGCCGCGTATCCTCGGCCAGGTCGCGATAGCTCCGCCCCAGGAAATAGAACTGCTCGATAAAAAGTCGTTCATCCGGATCGAGCTGTTCGATCGCCGCCCGGACGGCGCGGCGGGTTCTCACGGCGCGGCCGTCCGGCTCGACCGACGCGACATCCTCAGTGGACAGGGGCCGGCCGACCGTGCCGGGATCGGGCAGGGTCTGCCCCGGCCTGAGCCCCAGTTCGACAAACCAGTTCTGGTAGTAGATATTGGCCACAATTGCTGCCTCCCTTCACCCGCAATTTGCAGCATTGGTGCAGCTTGTCTACCACCGCCGGGTCACATGAAATCCGGCCCGCAACCGGGGCTAAGTGTCACACCTTTCACAGATACGGCGGTGGTCGGGGCCGCCTGCAGAAGTGATCCCGGATCGGCTCACTTTTTGCATCGGACCGGATTGGGTTTGTTTTGTGACCCTGATGTTGTATGTTGGACATTCCGCGGCACCCGTGCACTGTCACGGGCGGCGGGCGAAAGGCCTGCGGCGGAATGGACACCGCCGACCGTGGAAAGGCAGATTATGGATATGACCACCAACGAGACACCGTTCGAGCGCATACCCGCCTACGACCCGATTCCCCCGGCTGTGGAGCCGCAACACCTGGTCGATTTCAAGGCAGCGACCGGCAACACCAATTTCCGCCGCTCCCTCATGACCTGGGCATCGCTCGCCTTCCTTATAATTCTCTATCCGGCCATGAACATGATCGGCGTGGTCGGCACCGACACGACCAGCCTGCTGAAGAACCTCGACCAGTGGCTTCTCATGGTCATGCTCATCGTGACGGTCATCGTACAGTGGGCCGTGTTCCTCTGGCTGGTACTGAGTGTGACCACTGAAAAGACCGGGCTGGCCGGGGTCGGATTCAAGCGGATCCGCGCCGTTGACTTCGCCTGGGGCATAGCCTTTCTCCTGGGAGCCAACCTGGTCCTCTCCGGACTCACGTGGTTGCTGGCGCAGGTCGGGCTGCCGATGCCCGGCGAGATCGCCCTGCTGGTGCCGCAGGACACCACCGGGCGAATTTTCTGGGTGTTCGTCTCCCTGA
>CAYPYM010000074.1:7712-9185 GCA_964414435.1 uncultured Ignavibacteriales bacterium
CTCCCTGACTGCGGGTATCTGCGAGGAGACGGCCTTCCGCGGCTACCTCATGACCCGCCTTCGGATGGTCGGCCGTTTCTCGAACTGGGTTATACCGACAATCGTATCGGCGATCGTGTTCGGCGCCTGTCATGCCTATCAGGGTGTGCCCGGGTTCATCGTGATCACGGTCTACGGCGCGATGTTCTCGCTGCTCTATATCCGTACCGGGTCGATCTGGCCGCTGATTATCGCTCACTTTCTTCAGGACTTCATGGCCCTGTTCATCCCCCGCTGATCTGTCCCGCCGGCCTCCGGCCGGCGCTAGCGCAGAAAGCAACGTTCGGCCCGATTTCCGATCCAATCGACGGCTAAATGTTGACAATCCGGCCGCCGCGGCCCTATTGTGGTGTGCCGGCACCTGTCGTCCCGTGACAAGCCGCGTCTGTCGGCCCATAAGGCGTTGTGGGGTAAGCAGATAAAATCGACAGGAAACTGCAATTACCGACCCGTTATTTGGGGCCGAAAAGAAACCTGAACCGGTCGGTTACGTATGTAGAATAGGGAATAATACCGCGCGGTCCGCCGCTTTTCGGGGGAAGAAAATCGCGGCCGGCCGGTATTGACAGGAAAGGATACAAGGAACCGTGGACCGACATCACTGGTGCCAGACCACCGGTTCGCCCCGCCGTCCGATTGTGCGGCGCTGCGAAGACCCGTGGGACAGTTACGGCACCGAATAAAGGAACTGCTTTCGCGATGAGACACTCACCGTCGATATCACGAAATCTGGGAGGGTTGCTAACCGCCGGCATCATCTGGCTGACCGCCGGGGCGTTGTGGGCCCAAACGGCGCTCCCTCCGACTGATAATATCGACAAGGAGCGGAAGAAGAGCGAGGTGGTCCTGAGCCAGGACGTCCGCGAACTGGGGCAGGAGTATCTCGAGATCCTTCAGGAGCTCAAGGAACTCACGGCTGACTACGCCAGGTACCTTGCGGCGATAAAGACGGAGCAGGTGACCCAACAGGAGCATGAGCTGCGACAGCTCGATCTGCGTCTCTCCCAGGGTCAGTATCTGCGCAACATGCAGGAGCTTTCTGCCGACCTGAAACGGCTGCAGCAGGAGCTCAGGCTGCAGGCCGATTCGCTCCGCCCGGCCAATGACAAGGCGTATGTGCTGACCCGCGACCTGAGCTACCGGCTCGGAGCGGTGCGGACCGCACTCGTGGCCGCCACCGTCAACCGGCAGCGGGCTGAGAAGGAACTCGCTCAGCAGTTCGCCAAGGTAGTTGAAAAATCAGATCACGGTGTCGTTATCGACACCGATAAGCTTCGCAAACTCGTGACGCAATTCCAGTGCTACGACAGCCTGCCGGAATGGAGCAACTTCAACTTCAATTTCTCTTTTGATTCGAGTGCATTCGTGTGGAACGACTCCGGCTTCCCCACCACCGTATGGGTCAATGTCGACTCGATCGAAAAGGTGCACAGC
>CAYPYM010000075.1:0-9092 GCA_964414435.1 uncultured Ignavibacteriales bacterium
TGGATCAGATGGCTGCAATGGCCGGGTGAGGCTACAAGGATGTAGGTGTGTGGAAGGCCGATCTTCGGATCGGCCTTTTTTATTGGACGGCGGCCGCGAGGCGCTGCCGCTTTTTCCACTGCTTCCGCCCGGCCCAGGCGAGGAGGGCATAGAACGGCACATATTGAAGCAGGGCGATCCACCACGGTTCGAGCCAGACGCCGGTGTGGTAGAAGCCGCTGAGACCGTAGTAGGAGAGCAGAACGGTTCCGGACAGAACCAGGAACGGGATATTGCGATAGTACACGACGAACGGCACGAGCCAGACCAGGTACCAGGGGAACAGGGCGGGGGTGAGGATCACGAACGCACCGAACACGACAAAGAGCCGCAGGAAGACATCGGGGAGGACTTTCCGGCCGGGTATCGCCGCCCAGAGAATCACCGCGGCGAACAGCAGCCCTGCAATCACGCGGGCAACCACGCCTCCAGCGACCATCTCGAGCAACGGAAAAAACGAACCCCCGAACTGCCACTGAGTGAAGCAGGCGGTTAGCGGGCCGAAAACTGATGTGCCACATTGCAGGAGAAACGGCAGATAGAGCACCAGACAGGTGGCGACCATCGCGAGCAGGAATCGCCAGCGGTCTTTCCCCACAAAATAGAACAAAATCACCGGGGCGAAAAAGAGCGCGAACAGCTTCACCATCGCCGCGAGACCGAGCATCAGGCCGACCCGCGCCGCTTTGTTGCGGCGAAGATACACCAGGCTGAAGACAAAGAACGGCATCGCCAGGATATCGACATGGCTCGACATGACGAATTCGATGATCACCAGCGGTGAAAAGAGGTAGATCAGGAACGACCAGCTCGTGTGCGGGCGGCGTTTGACCCGCGAGGCGATGAGCACCACGATCGACAGCATCGTCATCAGCTCGAACAATACCGACAGGAGCTTGAAGCCGTGGATGGAATCGTTATGGATGTACCAGGCGACACCAAAGAGATACTGTGAAAGCGGCGGGAAGACGGTCGGCTGATCGGGCTGGCGGATATGGGGGAAGATGGTGGTGTCGATCATGGGCGGTTCCTTGATCGAATCGGGCGCGGTCGTGTACGGGTTGAAACCGTGCATGACCATGTTGCCCTCGAAAATATAGCGATAGACATCGCCCGAGAGCAGGGTCGAGGTGTCCGATCCGAACAGCACCACGGCGCGGATCGTCACGGCGAGCGCCACCAGTACGAAGAGGGTCGAACGGTGCATGCCGAAGAGGCTGAGACGCCGCGCTGAGCGCAGGAGCACGAAATAGACCGCGACCGAGGCCATGGCCAGCAGCAGGAAATGCCCGATACCGGCGTTTGGGGCCACGGCCGGCCGGAAGAAAAGGACAAACAACGCCGCGAGCAGCACGGCGAGGATGAGCGTGACAGCCTTCAAAACACCCCCGTACACTGATCGGGCAGGAACGCCGCGACGGTCGCGTGGGCTGAAGCAGGGGTGTTCGAACGTGAAGACAAGCGGCGGTTACCTTTCGATGTCATCCAACCTGGGATTGTAGGTGCGAAAGACGACGGTCCATGGTTCCGACAGGTCGATACGGTCACGCAGCGGGGCGTCGAGATACGCCAGCAGGAAATTGAGGATCGATGCCTGCGGCTCGGTCAGTCCGCCAAGATCCTCGCCGGGTGAGTAGCGGGCTTCGAACTCCAGGGCGTGCCGGGAGAACAGGTCGGAGACAGTGACGGTGTGTTCGGCGTAATCGAATTCGGTCCATTTCGGGTTGTTCACATACTGGCGGCAGATCTCGTCGAGCTGGGGATTGAGGCTGTCGGCCAGCAGGGCGCGTTCGGGCAACGGCGGGCAACTGATCGATCCGCAACCGAGCGCCAGGTACGCGCGCGGATCGTTGAACAGCGGCAGGACGGAATCCGTGACCTGCTCCAGCGTAATAGTCCGACCGGCGAGCGGCCAGCCGGCATTGGCGCGGGCGCTGTCGAGGGTGTCGAGCGTCTTGATCGGAAAAGCATCGATAATCATGCGCAGCGTCACGATATTGGCGGCGTTGATCCAGTAAGCTTCGCGCGCGGCCGACGACATCACGGCAAAGTCGGCGCTGTCGAGATTGCCGAGGCGGCTCACGATCGTATCGAGCGATGCCCGGTGCCGGTTCATGGCGGAGAAATCGACCCGATCACCGCGGACGTAGTCGGCGAGCAGGCGGTTATAGCCGGCGAAGGCGGGGTCAAACGCCACCTTCATCTCGGGCGGGTTTTTCTCGGCGGTGCTGCAAGCCGAAAGCAGCATGGCCACGGCCAGCAGCATGACCGCGAATCTTATCATGTTCGACCTCCTCCGTGAGGCGCAGTCGTTAGCGATTACGTGGCGAAACAGGGTGATCGACGCTGTCTCCGGTCATCGGAACAAAACTGACCGGCGCAACCGTCGTGGTGGTGATCTTTCCGTCGACCTTCTCAATTAACAGCAGGTCCTGTCGATCGGTTCCGACGGGAATGACCATTCGGCCGCCGTCGGCGAGCTGTTCGAGGAGCGGAGCGGGGATCTGCGGGGGGGCGGCGGTGACGATAATCGCGCGAAACGGGGCATGTTCGGGCCAGCCGAGGTAGCCGTCGCCGGCGCGAACCTCGATATTGTCGTAGTGCAGTGAATCGAGCAGGGAGTCGGCCCGGGCGGCCAGTTCGGGGAGAATCTCAATCGTGTAGACCCTTGCGGCCAGTTCGCCCAGGATCGCCGCCTGATAGCCCGATCCGGTACCGATCTCGAGGAGGGTGTCGGTCGGCTCCACTTTCAGCAGTTCGGTCATCAGGGCGACAATGTACGGCTGCGAGACCGTCTGCCCGCTGCCGATCGGAAGGGGAAAGTCGCCGTAGGCGTCGGAGCGGTACTGTTCGGGTACGAAGAGGTGGCGGGGAACCGTCTGCATGGCGCGGAGCACGCGCTGATCGGTGATACCGCGCGGTTCGAGCTGGCGCGAGACCATGCGGTGGCGCTCGGCCGCATACGGATCGCTGCCGAGCAACGGTTCGTCCCGAAGGAGGTTGTAACCGTTCCAGACGACAATGGCCGTGACGGCGGCGATGAGGAGGCCGCGTTTCATCCGATTCTCCCTTACGTTGACAGAGGGGTCGCGCCGATGTATGTTCTTCCTGCGATCAACGTATAATGCCGATCCGGCGGGGGCGGGTCAATCAAAAACGACATCGCGGAAGAGGAGGAGACCTGAGCAAACCCGGGCATCAGAGACGGCGCTATCCGGCCCGTGTGACACTGCTTTACACGAATATCGGCCGGGGGCACCCGCATTATCTCGACGGCATCATCGAGGCGCTAATCCGGTCGCAGGCGCTCGGGCTGGTCCGCCGGGAATTCGACGTGTTCCAGCTGTCGCGAGGACTTTCCCGCGCCTGCTGGGAGTCGGCGGGGTGGCTCTACCGGCACGGGGCGTCACCGCTGGTCCGTCCGCTCTATCGCCGCCTTCGCACCAAGAACGACTACAACCGGGACACCACGCTCCTTCGGCTGATGGGGCGGGATATTCGCGCCTTTTTCGCCGAGGATACCGATCCGGTGCTGGTGGCTCATCCGACTCTGGTCGGGCTGTTGGCCGGCAGACCGGACCTGATCTACCAGCACGGTGAGCTGGTGGCACCGTCGGAATCGGTTGTCACGGGAGCGGCGACGGTACTGGTCCCGACGCGAGAGGCGGCGGAGCCGTTTGTGGCCGGGGGGTACGACCGCGACCAGGTTGTCGTGACCGGACTCTGTATCGAACAGCCGCTGATAAAGCAGGCCGCCGATGCCTATGTCACCCGGTTGCAGCGATACCAAGGGGGACATCCGCTGACGGGCGCGTTCTTCTCGTCCGGCGCGGAGCCGGCCTCGCATGTTCACCATTTGCTTTCAGCCGCCTTTTCGGCGCTTCAGGGCGGAAGCCGCGTGATTCTGTTCGGCCGCCGCGGGGGACGGCTGGCCGGTCGCGCCGCAATCGCTTTCAGCCGTCGGCGCGTACCGTATTCAGTAATGGACACGACGGCGCCGCTCGCCGGAGAACTCCCGCCGGTGTTGCTGGTGACGTTTAATAACCGACGCGAGGAGAATATCCTGACCGCCCGACTTTTTCCATTGTTCGACTACCTTGTGGCGCCGCCGCACGAGCGAACCAACTGGGCGCTCGGGCTGGGGCTGCCGATGTTCCTGATCGGACCGGATATCGGGCCGTTTGCGCCGCTCAATCGGCAGGTGCTGCACGAGGCGGGTGTGGCCGACGATATCGAGGCGTCGATGGACTCGCAACTGTTCGGCGCGCGGTTACGGCGGCTGCGGGCGACCGGTGAATTGAATGAAATGGCGAAGGCCGGCTGGGGGCAGCGTGAGATCAACGGATTCGGACGGATTGCGGCGTTTTTAGTTAGCAAATATGCAGCCGCCGACGTATAATAGACCTGTTAAGAACTTACGGGTGATGCCGGATACGCAGGAAAAAATGCGCCCACTCACACCGGCCGCGACACCCAAAACGAGGCCCAGCGAAATTACATGATAAGACTAATCGGAACTGACGGCCAGCAGGTGTATTCGTTTGACCTGGCCGACGGCCGGCACGTGATCGGCCGTAAACCGGAATGCGATATCACGGTGCCGGACAAGACGGTCTCGCGCCAGCACGCGGAACTGGAAATCGCCCGGGAAGGCGATTGTTTCCTGACCGATCTCGGCAGCCACAACGGCACGAGCCTCAACGGCCTTCGGGTCACCGACCGGGTGCCGGTCAAACTCGGCGACACGATTATGTTCGGGCAGGTGGAATTCCGTCTCACCGACGAAAAGGGGTCGCTGCCGCCGACCCGGTCGAATGTCACCCAGCTTTCGTCCACGGAGCCGGAGAAGTCGGTTTATCTCGATATCCGGGAAGCGCTCAAGCCGCTGCCGTCGAAAGTGACCGAGCGGCCGGAGATCGTACCGACCCTGTTCGAGATGGCCAAGATGCTGGTCCAGCCGGAGCCGGAGGACAAAATGCTGCATCGGTCGCTCGAACTGATCTCCAAGGTGATTCCGGCCGATCGGCTGACCGTACTGGTCCGCGGTGAGGCCAAGGAGGAGCTGTACACGGCCGCGATGCTGCTTCCGCAGAACAAGCAGATGGGCGAGTTTACGCTCTCGAGTACGATCGTGCAGCAGATCCTTTCAAACAAGCAGGCGATCCTGATCGGCGATCCGACCGAGGATCCGCGGTTTGCCCAGCAGCAGTCGATCATCATGTCGGAGATGAAGTCGGCCATGGCGGTGCCGCTGTTCGATGAAGGCAATGTCCACGGCATTCTCTATGTCGACACGACCAATCCGTCGCACCGCTACAGCGACGACTATCTCAGGCTGTTGGCGACGTTCGGGAATATCATCGGCTCGCGCATGCTCAGTTATACGCTGCTGAAGGAGCGCCAGGAGAAGCAGGTCATGGACGCCGAGCTGCGCCGGGCGGCATCGATCCAGGAGAATCTGCTTCGGACCGATTACCCCGAGATCGACGGGTACCGGATTCACGCGTTTCAGGAGCAGAGCCGCGCGGTCGGGGGCGACCTGTACGACGTGGCGACCCTGCCCGACGGCCGGCTGTTGTTCCTGGTGGCCGATGTGAGCGGGAAGGGCATGGGGGCGGCCCTGTTGATGTCGAATATTCTGGCTTCGTTCCGGATACTATATGGAGAGCAGTCGTTCGATCTCTGCCGGACCGTCGTGCAGGTATCGAACCAGTTGTTCAAGTACAGTGCGCCCGACAATTTCGCGACCCTGTTCGTGGGGGTGCTCGACCCATCGGACAATGCCGTGCATTTCGTCAACGCCGGCCACAACCCACCGCTACTGGTTCGCTGCGACGGGACGCTCGAGCACCTGGAGCCGTCGGGGATTATGATCGGCGCGATGCCGTTCGACGGCTGGAAGGAAGACAAGGTGACGCTCGGCCCGGGTGAATCGATCGTGGTGTTCACGGACGGTGTCACCGAAGCGACCGACCGCGAGGGGAAGCTGTGGGGCGATGCCCGGCTGGAGGAGACGGTGGCGCAGCATTGCGGGCAGGCCGCGACGGAGATGTGCCAGACGATCGTCGCGGGAATCCGGGAGTTCGTCGAAGACGCCCCGCAGTCCGATGACATAACGATGTTGATTGTGCAGAGGAGTGGCTCATGCTAGAAGCCGGTCAGGAATTCGCCCACTTCAAGATCATACGTGAACTCGGCGCGGGCGGCATGGGGGCGGTGTATCTCGCCGAGGACCAGAAGCTTCACCGGGAGGTGGCGCTCAAGATCCTGCTCGGCGAGTATTTTGACGACAGCGAACGGCTCGCCCGGTTCGAGCGGGAAGCGAAAACGGCGGCCCAGATCTCGAATCCGCATGTGATGGCGATCTATGATATCGGCATCGCCCCCGACCCGGTCACGGGCGACGAGCTTCACTATATCGTCATGGAGCGGGTGAAGGGCATTCCGCTCGGCGAGTATTTCCAGTCGAACAACCCGGACATGGGGGCGGTGATCCGAATCGCCGGCCGCATTGCGGCCGGGCTGGCGGCGGCGCACAAACTCAATATCGCCCATCGCGATATCAAGTCCTCGAATATCCTTGTCGACGACGAGGGCAACCCTAAGATTCTCGATTTTGGTCTCGCCAAGCCGATCGATCCGGTACAGATGGACGGTGAAGGGGATACGGTCGACACGGTTTCGCAGGAGCTGACCAAGGCGGGGAAGATTGTGGGGACGATTTCGTACATGTCGCCGGAGCAGGCTCGCGGCGATGCGATCGACGTACGCACCGATATCTTCTCGTTCGGCGTGTTGCTGTACCGGATGGCGACCGGCGAGTTCCCGTTTGCGGGGCAATCGCAGGTGACGACGCTGGCCAAAATCCTGGAGGGGCGACATGAGCCGCCCCGCGTACGCAACGCCAATGTCCCGCCGGAACTGGAACGGATCATCGACAAGTGCCTGCAGAAGGACGCCCGCGATCGTTATCAGTCCGCCGCGGATCTGACGGTCGATCTGCGCAACCTTCGGCGTCAGTTCGACAGCGGCGTGACCGACTCGGTGTCCGGCATCACGGGGAAGTACCAGGCGAAGAAAATGTGGGCCCTGACCGGCTGGAAGCTGGCGGTGGTGGCGACGGTTGTCCTGGCCGTGATCGCCCTGGCGGTGATGAACTTTTTCGACAATCCGAAGTCGGTGGCCGAGTCGGACCAGGCCATTCCGGCACCGCCGATGAAAGTGGCCGAGAATGCGCTGGCGATTTTCAGTTTCGAGAACAAGACCGGTGATTCGACGCTCGACTGGCTCCAGACCGGTCTTCCCGAGATTCTCATGACCGACCTGGCCCAGACCGGGGCGATTCCGGTCATATCGCGCGACCGGGTGCTCGACCATCTCAAGACGACGACCGGCGTACCCGAGGAGGTGCAGGGGCAACTCGATGAAGCGCGGCGGGAGATCCAGGATGCGCTCAAGGACGGCGATCTGGCCAAGGTGCCGGGAGTCGCAGCGGCCCTGAAATTCGCCAAGGCGCGGACCGAAGGACTCACCGGCGGCTTCTCGCATGCCGATATGGTCAAGTCGGCCCAGTCGCTGGGAGCGTCGCGGGTTCTCTCCGGAGCGTTCTTCAAAATGGGTGATCGGATCAGGATCGACGCCCGAATAGAAGATATTGCCAACGGGCAGATCGTGCTGGCCGAGAAGGTGGTCGGCAGCGATCCCTTCACGCTGGTGGACAGCCTGACGGAGAAGATGGCGACGGCGTTGAATTTGACGGAGCAGATGGGCCAGCACCAGAGTGTGGCGAGCGTCTTGACGTCATCCCCCGAAGCATACAAGATTTATCGGGAAGGGATGGATTTGTTCGGCCAGTCGCGATATGACGAGGCGATCGAGAAATTCCAGCTGGCGGTGCGCATCGATCCGAAATTCGGCCTGGCCTATCTGCGAATCGGCATGGCTAACATCTTCGCCGGCCGCCAGCAGGAAGGTCAGCGTTACCTGACGATCGCCAAGGACTACCGCAACGACATGCCGCTTCGCGAGCGCAGCATGGTTGACATCTACACCGACCTGTGGCTCAACCAGCAGTTCGAGACGGCGTTGATCAAGATGCAGTCCTTCGTCGACAATTTCCCCAATGATAAGGAGGGGCGCGCGTTCTACGCCCTGGCGAGCTGGCAGCTCAACCACGACACCACGCTGGCCATGGCGCAGCTCGATACGGCCCTCATGGCCGATCCGGCCTTCCAGCTGGCCCTGACGTGGAAGTCGCTCATATTCCGCCAGACGGACCGCTTTGATTCGGCGCTGGCGTACGAGGAGAAGATTAAGGCGTACCACCCTGATTCTCCGGCGCCGTATGCCAGCCTCACCCAGATTTACCAGCGGATGGATCGAATCGACGATGCAATCGCTGAGAACGAGTTGGCGACCCGGCTGTTCCCGACTCTGGCCGAGCCGTATATGCGCCTGAGTGACCTCTATGTTCGCAAACGACAGTTCGACCGATCGCTGGCCAACCTCGAGAAGTATCGTGAGCTGGTTGGAGACGATCCGTTCAAGCTCGGCGAATACTTCAATGCCCGGGCCAATCTGGCCAACTGGCAGGGGAAGTTCCGGCAGGGGATCAATTTCGTGTTCGACGCTTACCGTGAGGCCAAGAAAACCGACGACAGCGCCCAGATCCTCGGCGCGCTCGGGAGTCTGCGGCTGTATTACCATCGCGTCAAGATGAATGACAGTGCCCTTTATTACACCGACCAGATGCGCCCCTACGGCGGCGCTTTCTCGGAGATAAATTACGCCATCAATGTGATCGACATCGATGAGTCGCGGTGCGAGGCGGTGACGCCCGCGTTCAATCGGGGGCTGAAGGTGTTCAAGGAACGGGTGCCCAAAGGGCTGTGGGCGCTGGCCGATCGGGTGGCTGATATCTTCGACGCCACCTGTCGTCACGATACGGCCGCGATGATCGAGTCCCAGCTGCAGCTGGCCGCGGTTTCGACTCCGGGACAGAATTCCGGGAATATTCGTTCGGCGGCGCTCCTGATGGTTCGGTCGGGGCAGTA
>CAYPYM010000076.1:0-9069 GCA_964414435.1 uncultured Ignavibacteriales bacterium
GGTCACCGGCTCCGGTTCAAATACGATCACTCGGCCGACAAATTCGATCGCGACTCGCTCGGCAATCTGATTCCCGACGACGGCGGCGAACCGTACCGCCAGAGGCGCGATAAAATCAAGACGCCCGACGATATCTGGAACGAGATCGTCAAGGCCGGCCAGGTGCTGGGGACAACTTCGGCGCCGAAACTCCAGCCGATTGCCGCGCGCATCGTCATGCTGCAGTCGGGCATGCGGGCGCCGATGGGCGTCAAAATCAAAGGCCCGGATCTCCAGACGATCGAAAAAGTCGGATTCGAGATCGAGAAGTATCTGAAGGAAGTGCCGTCGATCGAGCCGAACGCCGTGGTCGCCGACCGCATCGTCGGCAAACCGTATCTGGAGATCAATATCGACCGCGAGAAGATCGCGCGTTACGGCCTCCATATCCGGGATGTGCAGGACGTCATCGAGGTCGCGATCGGCGGTAAGCAACTCACGACCACGGTCGAGGGACGCGAGCGCTACAGCGTCCGCGTGCGTTACCAGCGGGAGTTGCGCAATTCGATCGAAAGCCTGAAGAAGATCCTTGTGCCGACCATGAGCGGCGCGCAGGTCCCGCTCGGCGAACTGGCCGAAATCAACTTTGTCCGCGGTCCGATGGTGATCAAGTCGGAGGACACCTTCCTGCTCGGCTATGTGATTTTCGACAAGAAGCCGGGCCACGCCGAGGTCGATGTCGTACAGGACGCTCAACGCTATCTCGCTGCCAAGGTCAAAAGCGGTGAGCTGGATATCCCGGCCGGCGTGAGCTATTCGTTCGCCGGCTCTTACGAGAACCAGGTGCGGTCCGAACATCGCCTTCGCGTGGTGCTGCCGGTCTCGCTCGTAATCATTTTCCTGATCCTGTATTTCCAGTTCAACAAGGTGCCGACCACCCTGCTGGTCTTCTCGGGCATCTTCGTGGCCTGGTCGGGCGGGTTCCTGATGCTCTGGCTCTACGGCCAGCACTGGTTCCTCAACTTTTCGCTGTTCGGGGTCGACCTGCGCGACCTGTTCCAGATCCACACCTACAACCTGTCGGTGGCGGTGTGGGTCGGGTTCCTGGCGCTGTTCGGTATCGCGACGGACGACGGCGTGATTATCTCGACCTATCTCGACCAGGTCTTCGCCCGGCGCAAGCCGTCGTCGATCGACGAGATTCGTGAGGCGACGGTCGAGGCGGGCAAGCGGCGAATTCGTCCGGCGCTCATGACGGTCGCGACCACGATCCTGGCGCTGCTGCCGGTGCTGACCTCGACCGGGCGCGGCTCCGACATCATGGTGCCTATGGCGATTCCGTCGTTCGGAGGCATGACCGTCGTGATTATCACCGTGTTCGTGGTGCCGACGCTTTACTGCCTGATGGCGGAACGGCGGCTGAAACGATCCCTGGCGACTACGGCGAATAACTGACACCCCGGGCGCAACAGATAGTTTGACAGATGCTGTGAGGATGTGAAGATATGGTATTCAGGAATTTTACACTCGCTACAGCGGTTCTCGCCACGGCCGCAATCGTACTGACAGCCGTCGGCTGCTCAAAGGACGAGACGACCGCCCCGGTTACATCGGGAACGCCCCAGCTCGTCGCGGTTTATCCGTCGGACGGGGCCACGAACGTCCCTACCGGCACTGGAATCAGTCTCGTCTTCAACGGTCCTATGGACACGGCCTCGGTGCGGACGGCGTTTCACTTTTCCGGCGGTGCGGCCATGTACGAATGGATGGATTCGCTCAGTCACCATGTTCAGACCGGCGGTATGGGCGGCATGATGGGGGGACACTACCAGGATATGGACCACATGATGACCTGGATGGATTCGATCGAGGAGCATGGTTCGTTCGAGTGGAACGACGCCCTCGACAGTTGCATCTACTGGCCCGATTCCGCGCTGGAATCAGGGACGAATTACATGTCGCTCATGTACGGCAATATCGAAGGCATGGGCGGCGGAATGCGGATGATGCAGGACGAGCCGGTCGACAGTACCATGTTCACGTTTACCACGGCACCGTAATCTCCTTCTGTTGATCCCATAGAAAAGGCCCACCCTGCACAGGGTGGGCTTTTTCGTGAGCTTGATCGAGATTCCGGTTCGGATCACGGACTTTCGAGAAAGACGTTGCCGACCGTCTTGGCCGTGTACACGCTGTCGGTCGGGATGACCGCCTGGTGGCCCTTGATGATCAGGCCGAACCCGAGCAGATAAGACATCGTCTTCCGTGACGTTCCCTTGGCGGATACCTCGCCCGAAAGCTTGATCGCGGCGCCGTCGGTCGTCTTGAACTCGCCTTTCGGCTGAATCTCCGTGAACTCAACGGTGATGGAGCCGCCCTTGCCGCCCCCGCCCGCTTTCTTCACGTCCTTGACCGTCGCCGTGCCGGTGGCGCCCTGGTCGATAATAGTCGCGCCGCCGATCGTCACCGGTTCGGCCAGCTCGATCACGATCGGTACGCCGGCCACAACGTCGCCCGACGTGACTTGCGCGCGCGGATCGAACTTCACCTTTACCTCGGTGCCTTCCGGCAGCAGCACTCGACCGGCGAGCGCCGTTCCGGCCACGCCGAGCGTGAGGATTCCGATAACGGTGAGCATTACTGCAAGGTCTATTCGAGACAGTCGTCGCATACCCTTCTCCTGCTAAATGTGCGGTGAGTTACTTTCTATTTCAGTACCGGCAGCCGGTCGACAAGCGACGGCTCGAACCGGATCGTCAATTTCTTTCCGATATTGGCGAAGTTCACGCCTTTCTCAAGATCGAACAACGCGTATTTCCCTTTGAGCACGGCCATGTCCGAGGGATCTTTCCCCCAATGGCATGGATGGCCGGCAAGGTCAATCGCCACATTGATATCCTGACCCGGTCTCCATTTGAGCGTTACATCATCCCCGGCGAAAATCTGGTTCAGCTCGGCCCACTTCGGGTCCTGACCCGGGTCGGTCACCTCGATATGGATATGGGCGTTGCCCGGGAGCGTCTCGATCTTGGCCTTGTACTCGCGCTCCCGAGACCACGCTTTGGCCTCGTCGATGTAGTTATCGATCATCCGACGGTGTTTGCTGTCTCCCGGATCGAGCTTCTTTTCCAGGTCGCGAAGATCCTTCACCGCCGTCACGAGACGATACTCGGGATCATCGTTCTTGTTGATCTGATCGATGATCGCATCGCTGAATTCGAACTCGGCCTGCTGGGCCACTACGTGCTGCACTTTCTTGACCTCACGCGCTTTCAGCGCCGCCCCCAATTCCTTCTCGGCCGGGGTGATTTCCTTGGCGTAAAGGTCCTGATCCTGCCCGACCTGCCGCTTGATGATGTTCCAGTAGGTGGTGTCATCGGGCGTCTTGATCGCCTTGGAGAACAGGTCCCAGTAGTTGAGAGCACGGCCCGCGCGGGCATAAAGCGGCGACTGCTCGTCGCCCTGATGGAAACGATTCAGGTCATCGACAATCTGCTGCATCTGGTCGGTCATGATCAGCGCCGAGTCGCTCGGATTCATGTGCGGCCACTGGGCCGTATCGGCGACGACCTTCGCGAACCGCTGGATTGTCCCATCGAGCTGCTGCGAAGCGTCGGCGATATCGAACTTGTCATAGACCTGCTTGATCCGGCCGGCGACCGGCATAAATCCCGGGAAGATCATCTTGGTCGACCACTTGAACTGGAAGTCGCGATAGGCCCGGCTGATCCGGCCGCGCTCCTCGCTGGTCGTATTCATCACGTTGCCGTCGTACGCCTTGAGAATGTCATTCTCCGTCTGCTGGGTTCGCGGCAGGAGATACCAGAACTGGTAGGCAAACGGCAGCGAGAAGAGGAGCACCCAGATCACGGCCATGGTCGCGGCCCAGTGCGCGATCTTCCGGAAGCGCGAGACGCTCCGGTTGTGGATGATCGAATTGAGCATCCAGTACATCGGCTCGCGCACCCCGGCCGGGATGAGCTTCCGGGGCGGTGCGTAAATCGACCGGCCGACATCGGTACCGATCTTCTGCGGCGTTTCGCCGGTGTTGGAGCTGAAGAAGATCTGGAAATCGAGCGTCCGCCCGACCACGATGCGCAGGAAATCACTCAGCTTCAGGAGCAGCTCGCGTACCGAGGCGGCCCACTCCGCGTTGACCGTCACCTTATTGCTTTCGAGCACGCTCTGGAGGAAGACGTCGAAATCCTCGGCCAGGAGTGCTTCGTCCTCCGGCGAGATAAGGATCGTCTGACTCTCACCCTGGAATCCCGGCAGAATGTCGGCCTTGGTGATCACCAGCCCGATCGGGATCGGCAGGCGGGCGTCGAGCGGTGCGATCTGCTCGATCAGGTTGACGAACGAGGCGACGTGAGCCTGGTTCTGGAGTTCCGCCTGGAGGAGCTTGGGATCATAGAAAAACAGCAGTCCATTGGCGCCGAGCATGAAGTCGAGCACGTTTTCGCGCATGTCGCTCGCCTCAGCGATGTCGATCGCCTGCCCGGGATAATCGTACGACACGATATTGAGCTTCTTGCCCCGGTCCACCGTGGCGGCGAACTGGATCAGCTTCTCCTGCTCGGTCGGGTCGGGGAATTTCTTCTCGCCGGCGAGGTCGATCGCCGTGCCGGTGTCGACCGTGGTCGAGAGTCCCCAGATCTCGCGGTAGTGCTGAAGAAATTCGGCCGCGGTGGCGTGATCGCTCACCGAAATCTGAAGGTGACGGTCGGTCTTACAGCTTTCGTTGAGAACGGTGAAGTAGCAGGTCTTGCCGGAATTGGTGTGACCGTAGATGCCAACCCTCGTCCCCGACGGCCACTTGGGCGCTTTTTCGCCTTTTTTCTTTGACCGCGAGGCAACCTTCTTGGCGCCCTTTTTCCCGAACCTGAATAGTTTTGCCGGATCCATATCTTATCGCTTGTCCTGTCTTTGGAACATCATCAATGCCCGCCGCCCTGCAGCTCTGTGGCGTGCTGCTCGAGCTGCTGAAGCCGGTTACCCGAATAGTCGAGCCATCTGACGGGGATATAGATCGCCGCCAGGATAGCCACGATGATAATGATCGAATAGAAAAAGTACGCCGCGTTCCGCTGCCGCAACACCAACCGGAAATAGCTCCAGCTCGAGAAGGCGCCGCCCAAACGGGCGAAGAGTTCGCGGAACCACTTGGCCACCGCTCCCCAGAAATTCTTCGAGGTCAGGTAGGACCAGCCGGAAAGATACTCGCGGTAGACTTTTCCCCGCGAAGCCAGCTTCTGGAACGCCCCGACCTGCATGAGGTGGTGTTCCAGCGTGGTTCGGTCGGTGGCGAGATCGCGGCCGAGTTCGAGTCGACGGCGGGCGAGCAGGAGAAATTTCGAGGAGTCGTTGAGTCGATTGAAGGCCTCGGGCGCGGTGTCGCCGTGGAGCGGTGAACCGTAGCGGTTCATGTACCGCGCAATCTCATTGAGGAAAAACGTGTTCAGCTTGAAATTGTTGGCCATCGCGGCGTCGTGGAACAGCAGCGGCACCACGTGATTCTCGAAGTAGGGCACTTCCTGCTTCACCTCGCGCTGTCCCCGGCAATACAGGTACGCCTGGTTCGACTGACCGTCGACATCCGACTCGACCTCGAAATAGCTGATCAGAAGTTGAATCGTGATCTGGCGCAGGTCCGACTTGGACAGCGGCGTGCTGCGAATCTTGGTCAGGAAGTACTGATCGATCTCCACCGCCCGATCGCGCTCCTTGCGCAGCGCCTGGAACACGGCGTAGATGCCGTTGTAGGTCTGCAGGAACGCCTCCGTGTCGAACTGCGAGGCATTGGATTCAAACCGTTCAAAATAGGTGAACAGGTTCTCGATATAGGAACTTATCGGCATACGTCCTTCTTCGCCGCCCTATTTCTGGGCGTAAATGAACAAATCCATCTTGCCGAGGTTGGCGAACGCACTGGCGTCGCGCGCCCCGCGGAATATGAGCGTTACTTTGTTGACTGACTGCGACTGCAGCATATCGACCGGGTGCAGGGCCACCTTGTCGCCGTAGGTCGTCGTGTCGATCTCGACCGGGTCGGTTTCGCCCAGGCCCCGGGCCGCATTCAGGCCGAGCCGAATATGCATGGTCGACCACTCGTTCGCACTGAACAACCCCTTGGCCAGCAGAATCACCGAATCCTTCATGGCCTGGCCGGCGATGAGCGGTACCTCGAGATAGGTGAGGTCCCCCACTCGTTCGCAGCGAACGGCGCCGTAATCGGCGATCTTGTAGGTGCGGTTGGAGTAGGTGAGCGATTCGGTCGCCACCGCCTGCGGGCCGAGCTGATCCTCCTTGACCTGCGCCATGTAACCGAGGATCCCGCGGATCTGGTCGCCGATACTCTCGATATCGGCGAAGTGCTTGCCGATCGCCTCGTGGTTGTAGTCGGCCATCAGGAAGCCGTCGATCGCCGCGATAAACTGCGAGATGTCCGAACCCTGCTGCTTCACGAAGTACTTCTCGTGAACGTAGTCGCGGATTCCGGGACGGAGGTTGAGCAGCGTCTGGAAGACGCGGAAAAGCTTCTTATGATAGGTGATCGCCCGAAGCGGATGTCCGCCGTTGCGACCATCGAGAAAATCGTCGAGGGTCGAGGACAGGTAACTCACGAACTGATACACCATCCGGGTCAGGTCGCTCTTGAGTCCGCCGCTGTCGGCCGGCAGCGTGCCGCCGCCGATCAGCGTCGTGTAGGCCCGGTTGCTGATCGTCAGCAGCGTTTCGAGCCGGTTGCGCAGACTCGCCGTCCGCTGATGCATCCGCTCGTCGGCGAACAGGGTCACGCACGGCGGCAGGTACTGCGGATGATGCGATACCTCGGTGCCGGAGACAACCAGCCGGGCGATAGCCAGCCGCTGCCCGATCGGCACGCCCGGTTCCTGCCCGATGTGAAGCGTGTAGCGGAACGAGCGGTGCGGCAGACGCGGGACATCTTCCGATGGATCCGGATCGCCCGTTTCGGTTTTTTGCTGCGGCGCGATGCTGATGTACACCGGCACTTCGCCCGAGGCGGCCGTGCCCGTCCCGATCAGGCGCTGCCCCGAGGATTCGCTGATGCTCACGACGAAACCGTCCGGCGTGACCGCCTGACAGCGAGTCACCTCGACCCGCAGCCGGTCGCCGTTGATCGTGGCGTTCATCGTCAGGGCCGGTTCGGCGCCGGCACCCGCCCGCATGAGGCCGTAGGCGTCGCCAATCGGGATGCCGTACCACCGGGCTAATTCTTCGAGGTAGCGTTCCTGGTCGCGGAGATGCTGCTGCGCGAGCAGCATGCCGTCCTGCCAGTTAACTGAATATAAGTTAAAGTCACTCATTATGTTACCTGAATCGTTGTGGCAATATACGCTTCCGTGCGAAGCAAGTCAAGCGTTTGACACCTATCTCCCTGTCTTTCCACTTCTTATACGTAAGTTGCATATCCCAGATAGCTTCGCCGCTTTTCGCCGGCCAGACGCCGTCGTTCCCGGCGCGGCCGGACCCGAATCTCGCACTCGAGATTGTTCGGCATGATGATTCCCAGCAGCCATTCGAGTTTGCGCCGTGCCGGCTGTCCCGGCAGAAAGTCGCGAACCCGATCGATTGCGACTCCCCGCAACGTCAGCCGGTACGCCGAATCGCATTCGACAAACGAATCGCCCAGCAGCGTCTCGGCCCCGAGCTTTGTCCCGGTGTCGCCCAGCCGGTAACGGAGTCGCTCCGGGATCTCGTACCGTCGGGGAATACTCTCAACGATCTCGGTCGTGTAGCCGAAAAACAGTTCGACCGCCTGCGAAACCGACTCGGCGTTGCCGGCCCACTCGTGATACGCCGGCAGCAGCATGGCCATGAGCAGCAGCTCCCGGTCGGTCAGATCGTCACCGGGCAGATCGATATCGAACACCGCCAGAAAATCCTTGAGCTGAGCCCGGTCGAGATAACCGAACGACAGCTTGAGGATGCGGTAGAGGGCCCAACTGTCGTGGCGGATCACCGAGGCATCGAACGGCGCCATGAGGCAGCGGGCCTTGCGCTCCCAGTCGTGCCCCGGGACATAGCCTTCGAGACCGGAGAAGAACTGGTACGGCATGATATCAACCGCGCTCTTCGCCCCGATCTCCAGGGTTATCTGTGTGTCGGCCCTCAGATCGGTCCCCGGGTCGGGCGTCTGTCGCCGTATCTCGCCGGCGTAGTTCTGAAATTCACCGACCGCGAGCAGATGCACGCGGCTGATGTCGACACCGGACCGGGCCAGCTCGTTGAGCGCCGTGATGTAATGCATTTTGGCCCGACGGCTCACGAGGTCGGGCATTTTCACCGCGGTCGCACCGTTCATATCCGCACCATCTCGATCTCGTAGTGGGTGTTGACCGGCGAACGCGCCTTGAGGTAGCCGTTCATCCGGCGACGCAGCAGATCGATTTCGTCACGCGATAGGAAATCGGCGTCGGCCACTTCGAGCCGGACGACGATGCAGCGGCGTACGCCGTTGCTCGATCGCTGGATGCCGTTTTCGCATTCGGCCCGGCGGATCCGGCGGTCGAACGCGCGCGCCCAGGCGGCGACATCTTTGTAGCTGAGCGCCCGATCGCGGCTCCGGAGCCGGGTCGAGACCTCGGTGACGATCTGCTCCTGCGTCTTGGCCGGGGCGGCCCCGCGCGACATGACCAGGTTCTTGCAGGAGATGATCCCCGGATGGTTCTCGTACTGCTCGGTTACCCGGTTGGGATCGATTCCGTTGCCGTCGAGGCCTTCCGTAACAGCGTACCGCACGGTTATCGAATCCGGCGGCAGTTTCAGTTTCGACGAGAAATCGAACCAGAGCACGAGCCGATCGTTGGTATCCTGAAGGGTGTAGGTATACTCGATATCGTTGTCGCTCATTTCATACCGCGGACGATAGTCGTTCCCGGACGAATCGGACACGCTTGTCACCTCGAGCACGCTGTCGATCGGTTCGGGCAGCTCGACATCGAGCACGCGGTTGCCGGCGGTATGCTTGAACACGGTGAGCTCGTTGCGGTTGGTGGCCGCGAAACAGCCGAAATCAAGCGCCACGCCGTCGAACAGGGTATTGTGATTGCCCCGCTCCGGCAGCTC
>CAYPYM010000077.1:0-9041 GCA_964414435.1 uncultured Ignavibacteriales bacterium
GCTCATCGAGGCCGCCCGGCGCGCCTCGGCCATGCGCATCACCGCCGTCATCCCCTACTACGGCTACGCCCGCGCCGACCGCAAGGACCGCCCCCGCGTCGCCATCACGGCCAAACTCATCGCCAACCTGATCACCACCGTCGGCGCCGACCGCGTCATCACGATGGACCTGCACGCCAGCCAGATCCAGGGCTTTTTCGACCTGCCCCACGACCACATGTACTCGTCGCCCCTGTTCAATAAATATTTCAAGGCGATGAACATCCAGAAGCTGTGCGTGGTTTCACCCGATGTCGGCTCGATCAAGCTGGCCCGGGCCACCGCCAAGGCGCTCGACGCCGAACTGGCGATTGTCGATAAGCGCCGGCCGAAACCGAACCAGTCCGAGGTCATGAACATCATCGGTAACATCGAGGGCCGCAATATCCTGATCCGCGATGATATGGTCGACACCGCCGGCACCATCTGCCAGGCCGCCATCTACCTCAAGGAGCGCGGCGCGCTCGACATTTACGCCGCCTGTACCCACGGCGTCCTGTCCGGCAAGGCGATCGAGCGGATCAACGCCTCGCCGATCAAAAAGATGATCATCACCGACTCGATCGACCTTTCGCAGATGCAGCTCGGCGACAAATTCGAAATCCTCACCTGCTCGGAACTGATCGGTGAGGCCACCAAGCGGATTTTCGATGAAGAGTCGGTGTCGTCGCTGTTCGAAGATCAGCCGCTGGTTATCTAGACGATTTATTTTGTGACTATATATTTGGAGGTTATGATCACGCCATGAAAGAAGTAGCTATCGCCGCCAAGCCCCGCCCGGCGCTGGGCAAGGGCCCGGCCCGTCAGGCCCGGATGGCCGGCGACATCCCCGCGGTCGTGTATGGTCCCGATGTCACCGCTACCCCGGTGACGGTCAGCGACCGCGAATTCCACGCCGCCATGCGGCACGCGTCCGGCACCACCGTCTTCAACATCGAACTCGACGGTAAGAAGAACCTCGTGGTGCTCCGCGATATCCAGCGCGATCCGGTCACCAGCCGGGTCGTCCATCTCGACTTCTACGCGATTTCCGAAACCCGCCCCCTCACCATCGCCGTGCCACTCAAGTTCGTCGGCACCTCCAGGGGCGTCAAAGACGAGGGCGGCATCATGCAGGTGACCATGCACGAAATCGAGGTCTCCTGCCTGCCCAAGGATATCCCCCAGGAAGTCCAGGTCGACATCTCCGCGCTCGGTATCGGCGAATCGATCCACGTCAGCGAGCTCAACATCCCCAACGTTGAAATCCTGGCCGAGGAACGCCGGACCGTGGTGGTTATCTCCGCCCCGACCGTCATGAAGGCCACCGGCACCGAAGAGGAAGGCGCCGAAGAGGGCGAGGAAGGTGCTGAAGAAGGCGCTGAAGCCGCCGCTGAAGGCGAAGAGGCCAAAGGCGCTAAAGAAGGCAAAGAGGCCAAAGGCGCTAAAGAAGGCAAAGAGGCCAGGGAGAAGAAGGAGTAGTTCCGACTCCCTCCTCCGAATCAATTCGACCGCTCCGACCGCCGGTGTCCACCGGCGGTCCTTTTTTGCCTGCCGGAAAATCCGCCAAAATCCCTCTATGAAGAGAGAAGTCGTACATTCACACGACCCAACCGGGCACAAGTCGTGTGATTCGTACGACTTAGTACAACAGCCAGGGTCGCGTCGCAGAGGCGATGCTTTCGTAAGATATTATTCTTCGGGCGGTTAGACGATTGGTGTGCATTTTTCGAACAGGATCGGCACCGAATTTGTTTCATCTTTAGATGAGTGGGTACACAAGGACTGTTCCCCACTTATTCCTCGACGTCGTGCAGCCGGTACCGCCGGCTGCACCGCGGCGCTCGAGGGACCTCTTTAGCGAGTCCTTCTTCTTTAGAGAGAGCCACAGCAAGCGTTCTAAAGAGCCGTCGGACCCGAGTTGAGATTCTGACAAGAGGGGAAAGACAACCGGGCCGACGGTTTTTCTTTGCCCGAAATTCCCCCGCAATCCCCGAACCCTACATCATGTCGTTGGGATCGACATCGATAACGATCTTCACCGATGACGGCAGACCGAAACGCGGCACGGATCGTTCCCACGCACTCAGGAGCCTGGTGAGCTGACCGACCCGGCGGGTCTTCACGAACAGGTGGCGGCGATACTGGCCGCGCAGATAATACATGGGGCAGGGCGCCGGCCCCAGCATCACCGGGCCGAGCCCGGCCGCTTGCGCCCGCGTCTGCAGATCCGCCGCGAATTCGAGCGCGGTGGTCTCCACCCGTTTCTCGTTCACCCCCGATAGGACGAAATTGACCAGGCGCGAGAACGGCGGATAGCCGAGCGCCTCACGGTTTCCGATCTCCTGCTCGTAGAACGTGCGGTAATCCTGAGCCGCCGCCAGCCCGATCACTTCATTCTCCGGGTAAAACGTCTGAATCAGCACCTCACCCGGCTTGTCGGCCCGCCCGGACCGCCCGGCCACCTGCAGAAGCTGCGCAAAAGTACGTTCCGAGGCGCGAAAGTCCGGCAAATCCAGCATCAAATCGGCCGACAGCACCCCCACCAGCGTCACCCGCGGGAGGTCCAGCCCCTTGGTCACCATCTGGGTACCGAGCAACAGGTTGCTCTTGCCGCTTTCGAATTCGGTGAGGATATCATGAATCCGACGCCGCCCGCCGGCCGCGTCCGAATCCAGCCGAAGAGCAATCGCGCCTTCGAACAGCCGCGGAATCGATTCCTCGACCTTCTGCGTCCCCGCCCCCACATAGATGAAGTCGGTCGAATGGCACTTGGGGCAGGAATCATACCGGGCGGCCATCCACCCGCAGTAATGACACGACAGCTTGTGCCCCACCTTGTGATAAGTGAGTTTGACCTGGCAGTTGGGACAGGCCGGAACCTCCCCGCACTGGGCACACTTGAGCTGGGGGGAGTAGCCGCGCCGATTCAGAAACAAAATCACCTGCTCGTTTGCTTTCAGCCGAAGGTCGACCTCCTTCTTGAGCGGCCACGACAGGAAGGGGAGATCACCGCGCAGCCGTGACGTTTTCATGTCGACAATCCGCACCTCCGGCAGGGTCGCACCGGCCGGTCGTTCGGTCAGCTCATGCAGCCGGTATTTGCCGGCGAGCGCCTGATAGTACGATTCGACCGCCGGCGAGGCCGAACCGAGCAGCACCGGGACACCGAGGATTTGTCCGCGCTTGATAGCGCTGTCGCGTCCCTGAAAGCGTGGGGAAGGATCGTCCTGCTTGTAGGAGCCGTCGTGCTCTTCATCGACAACGATCAGGCCGATTCGCTCGAGCGGCGCAAACAGCGCCGAGCGGGGCCCGATGACGATGTCGTAATTTCCCCGGCGAATGCCGTTGAAACTGAGCAGCCGCTCGCGATCGGTCATGGCGGAATGAAGCACCGTCACCCGGTCGCCGAAAAATCCGCGAAAATACGCCAGTGTCGTCCCGGTGAGCGCAATCTCCGGTGTGAGTACGAGGACCGTCCGGCCGGTCGCGATCACCGCCCGGGCCAGATGGCAATACACCAGCGTTTTCCCCGAACCGGTCACGCCGTGCAGCAGATGGACCCCGAACGACGCCGACTCCGGTTCGATCTCCGGCAACAGTTGATCGATCACCGATTGCTGACGGACTGTCGGGACCAGGCGCTCGAGATCGCTTCGGGGGGCCAGCAGATCGAACAGCTCCGCGACATCCTCCTCGATCACCGGTTCGAGCAGACCGTCGTGCACCGCCTTGCCGAGGTAATGCGCGGTCCAGCCCTCGGCGAGCAGCTCGGCCCGCTTCTTCTGACCGTCGAACGGCCTCATCTGGATCTTCGCCCCGGCGAAATAGTCCGACCAGCGCTCCGGATCGAGCGCCCGGAAACCGCTTATCCGGGGCGCCCGTCCCCGGCCGGTATCGGGCCAGTCCTCCGCCACGAAGCCGTCCCGTATCAAAGACGCGATACTGACCCGACTCGCCCGGATCGCCTTCATCGCCGCCGGCGAAAGGCGCCGGCCCGGTTTCACGCTCGACCGCAACGACTTCGGGAGCGAGGCGGGATCCACATCTGCGGCCCAGCTCAGCTTTGGCGCCGAGTCGCTTTTGAGCAGCGGCGGAAGAGCGGAGGCGAGGCAGTCGGCCGGATTGGCGAAATAATAGTCGGCGATCCAGACACAGAGTTGAAACAGGTCGGGCGGGAAGTAGGAAAACGAATCGACCGCCCGCGCTATCGGCTTGATCCCGACTCCCTCCGGCGGTTCGCCGGGACCGATATAGAAACCGACCTTCCGCGTCTTTCCGAACGGCACCAGCACCCGCTGACCGTGGCTCAGCGGTCCGATATCGTCCGGATGACGGTAGGTGAAGGTGCGGCGGAGCGGTCCGGCGACCGCGATCTCCGCGAAGCCTCTGTGTATCGGACGGGTATTCGTCATGTCAGATAAAAAACGGCAGGCACACGGCCTGCCGTTGGAAATATCGAGGGTCGTTCGCAACCGGATCGGCTGCGACGTGCCCGGCTACTTGCCGGTGTCGCCGGTGAGCTCTTTCACCTTCGCGGCCGCGGCCGCCTGCTTTTTCGGCTGGCCGGTGGTCTGATACAGGGCTTCGAGGTTTTCCCAGATCTGCACTTTATTCGGGTTCAATTCCGAAACCTTCTCATACGCCCGGATGGCGTTGGTCCAGTCTTTCATCCGAAGGTAGCAGTCGCCCAGCGAGGTCCAGTTGCCGGCATCGTCCGGCTTGGCCTCCGCAACCACCTCGAATCCGGTCACGGCGTCTTCACAGTCACCCAGCAGGGCCGACGTGAAACCGTACTGCTCGGCCAGAGTGACATCGGTCGGGGCCAGCTTGAACGCCTCCTGGAAATAGACGTGCGCCGAGTCGAACATGAAGCCGCGCTGGGCCTCCCACCGCTTCGCCGTCGCCGTGTCCTCTTTGTCCTGATAGGCCGAGGCCGAGTCGGACGCGATCTGTGACAGGCGAATGAAATAGCGCCCGGCGCTCCCGAGGACATCGGTGTTGGTCGAATCGATCGTCAGGATTTTCCGGTACACCGCCATCGCCGAGTCGAGGTAGACATCCTCGTGCTTGTCGAGCCCGCAGTTGTTGTAGCAGATCGACAGGTAGAACATGACGTTGATGTCATCGGGATTCTGGTCGATCCACTCCTTGTAGTACTTGATCGCGTTGCAGAAGTCCCCGAGCTGGACGTAGTTGTACGCCAGCGGCTGGAGCAGGTTGACCTTGTTTTCGGCCCGGTCATATCCCCGCTTCATCCACTCGGCCGACTTCTCGAAGTTGCCCTCTTTCGAGTAAGCGTCGCCGATCGCGACATACGGGCTGAAATTGGTCGAGTCGATCATGAGCGCGACCGTCATGTTCGCGATCACCGAGTCGAGATTGGTGTCGATATCTTTCTGAATGTACGCCCTCCGCGTCGAATCCGTCTCGTTGCCAAGATCCTTGACGAGGCGCTCAATCGTCGTGAGCTGATCGTGACCGGCCTTATAGAATTCGCGGAAGAACTTAACCCTGGTCGAATCGGCCAGCTTGACCATATCGTCACAGTCCTTGCGCAACTTCCTATCGACCTTCTTGTCTTCGCAGGCCATGTGGAGAGTGTCGATATACGCCACCAGCTTCTCGACGAACGGTTTCTTGTTCTCGATCCCCGAAGCGCCTTCGATCTTGTCGAAGTAGACCTTGGAGCGAAGGTCGATCGCCTCCGGCACCTGACCGTAGGCCATGCTGATACTGTCAAGCAGGATCAGCGCCTCGTCCGGGCGGCCTTCGACAATGGCGATCTTGGCCCCGCTCAGGTAGGCTTTCAGCGGTTTCGGACGGGCCGTCGCCATCGATGCCGACAGCAGCAGGCCAAGCAGCGTGTAGTAGATTACGATGGTTGTAGTCCGTTTCAAAATAGGTACCTCCTCAATATCGCAGAGACATGTCTATCCACATAATTTCGGTGAATGTACGGTCTCGACCGCACCTTGTCAACCCAAGTTAAATCAATATGTAACACGTATCTTATAGCTCAGCACCACCGTCTCGCCGGCCTTGACCGGCACCTCGAAATCAACCGTATGAGCGTCCTTTTTCGTGTAAGGGATACTCGACTCGAGGATCTCCCAGGAGTTGTACATCAACTTCTCGACCTTGACCGTTACGTCCTCTTCCTTCCGGTTGCGCAACTCCTCCTCATACGAAAACTCCTTAACCCGCGTCGAGACCTGGGTCTGGTCCATCAGGCGCTCCTCGGCGGCGATATCGAACGCATACCCCACCTGCAGATCGAGTTCTTCGTCGCGCGGCGTATGGTTGATCTGCGCTTCACCGAGCAGGACCAGCGATCCGTCGGTGTCGGTCTTGAACAGTCGCACGCGCCCGGCCGGCAGCGGCATGCCCAGACCGGCCTTTTCGGAGTTCACGAAATTCAACGTCACCTCGACCTGCTTATCGTTGCGGTCGGGGCGGAACAGGTACTGCTTCTTGACCGCTGTCGAGGCCGGCTCGAACAGCGAGATCTGCTTCACCTCGTTGCTGGCCAGAGTCGCTTTGCGCGGCAGGGTGTAGAGGTGGTATTCGAAAAACGATTTTTCCTGGAAACCGGCCTCCTTGGCCATCATGTCGCTCGTTGCCGAAAGACGCGGGGACGGACCCTTCGCCGAGGGCGCCCGCGAAATATCGCCCGCCACCAGCTTGAGCGTGGCGTCGGCGAAGGTCTTGCTCGTGCGGTTGGTGATCGATGCCCAGCCCGAGAGATCGAGATTCTTTTCATCGCTGGACAGCAGGCCGACATATTCCGCCGACCAGTCCATCTGCGCGGTCTGATAGCTCACCCGGCAGTCGAGATCGCCGGTGAAATCGGAATTGTACAGCCAGAACAGCGTCGGCTGCGTGATCAGGCCGTCGGGCAACTCCGGCAGACTCGTCTCGGCCACATTGTCGAGCTGGACAATCGTCACGACGCCGCCGGCCGACATCAGCGTGATCGCGTTGTTGTCGGCCGCGAGCAGCTTGCCGGTGAGCACCTTGCCGTCCTTGTCGATCAGCGAAATGTCGTGATCGACATAGCGGTCATACAGCTTGGCGGTGTTGACGAGGTCGAAGGCGTAATTCTGTTCAAGAATTGACACGTCGTGGCCGGAACCGGTGACCTCGAACCGCACCGAGGCCGGGTCGATCTGATCCGGCACATCGCGGAACTGCGTCTGGTGGGTGCCTTTCTGGAAGGGCAGCGTGCGCGACTCGCTGACCACACCTAAGTTGCTGTTGTACACCGTGACAGCGACATCGTCGGCAAAGCTCATTGCCGGCAGAATCAGACTCAGAATTGCTATACCCAACGTTTTCATGGCTCTCTCTCCGCCTCTTATACAGCCGGATTGACGAATTCAACCGTTTGGTTGTCCAATCGCGGGCCGGTCCGGCCGTCCGGCGCCTGCCAGAGATACCAATCTACGGACGGATTTCTTCCCGGAAAAGGTTTAGTTAGCGGGGGCGGAAATCTGTGAGAATTCTGTCGAGCTGAGCCTGAACCTGGTCGGGGGCGGGGTTGTGTTCGGCGGCGGTGAAGGTCCCGGTTTCCGGGTTAACCCGTTGAAAGATTTGATGATAAAGTCCGTAAATGACTTCCAGTGAGAGTTGGTAACGGGGTGCGAGACGGGGCAGGAGATTATCCAGTTGAAGGCGGGCTTTGTGACGGTAAAAGTCAGCCAGCTTCTGGTAACGGGCCATCAGATCGCGCACCGGCCGGGTGATCTCGCACCCCGCGGCGGCCTGCTGAAGGTCCGTCTCGGTGACGCCCTCCTCGAGCATCACCGTATCGGCGAAATAGTTCAGGTGGTCGCGCTGATCCTTCTGGAAATCCCGCATGATGTGGACGAGATACGAAAAAACCGCCAGCGGCCGGGCCGCGGCCCGGATATCAAACAGGGGCGGTTGATAGTGATTGCCCGACCTCTCGACCCCGCACAGGTGCATGAACACGGCGGCCGGGGCGATCGCGGCGCCTTCCGTATAACGGAGAAACCGGTGGAAACTGCTGAAGCCGTTGTGGTAGATGTCGTATAACATGGCGGTGGCCAGCTTCTCCCAGGGCCACATCGGCAACCGGAACGTCTCCATCGTCTCCAGCAACTGCTCCTGGAACAGATCGACCGCCCGCCGGCGCCGTAGCGAATTGACCCAGTCGTCGATCATCGACGCAAACAGATTCTGCTCGTCGGGGGAAAGCTGCCGTCCGACCGATTTCTGGTTGTCCACCAGATCGTCGATCACCCGCATCGACCGGTAGCAGACCCGGAACGCCTCATACCGGTCGCTTTCCCAGAACCGGGCGGCGATATCAAGAATCGGGTTGGTCAGAATCTCGCTGAAGTCGATATCGAGGGCAAAATCCAAATGTGTGTTGCGGCTATCCTGCATTCGCTGTTACCGGAAGTAGTCGTGATGGTTGCCGAAAAACGGAGTATAACAAATAACGGCCGCAACTGAAAATTATATTTGAGGCGGCGGCGTCCTTTTTTTACCGTGACTTCGTGAGTAACCAGTTAAACCTGCTTGTCTTGACCCACAATTATCCACGCCGCGAGGGTGACCACGCCGGCGTCTTTGTCGCGTTGCTCACTCGGCATCTCGTCACGCTCGGATTCAATCCGATCGTGCTCGCCCCGCACGACCCGGGCGCGTCTGAGGATGAGATGGTCGACGGCGTCCGGGTCAGACGGTTCCGCTATGCCGACCGTGACGAGGACGAGAATATCGCCTACCGCGGCGCCATGCAGAATCTTGTCCTCGGCTCACTGACCGGCCCGTTTCGCTTCAAGCGGTTTCTCGACCGGTGGCGCTCCGCCGCGTTCGAGATCATCGATACCAACCGGATCGACCTCGTCGCCGGCCACTGGCTGGTGCCGACCGGCATGGTCATGAAGACGATCGCCGCCAAACATCAACTTCCGATGGTGATGTCGTCGCACGGCACCGATATCCGCCTCATGCGCAAATACGCCGGCGCCACTTATCATTATTTCCGAAAG
>CAYPYM010000078.1:0-2506 GCA_964414435.1 uncultured Ignavibacteriales bacterium
TGCCCGATGCCGAGATGGTGCAGGCGATGCGCTCGGCGAAGGTGTCACTGATGTTCTCCGGTACCGAGGGCTCGTGCGTGGCGGTGGTCGAATGCCTGTTTTGCGATATCCCGGTGGGGCTGTTCGAAAAAGCGATCATCGGCTCGAAAGCCTTCATCAACGAGCACACCGGCGCGCTCCTGCGCTCCCACCGGGTCGGCCGACAACTGACGGCATTCATCAAACAAGCCGACCAGATGACAGCCCGTCAGTGGGTGCTCGAAAACAAGGTCTCCTGTTTCGGCAGCAGCCAGGCGCTCAACGAAACACTGAAAGCGAAAGTTACCGGCTGGGGCGAACCGTGGACCGAAGATATCGCCGTCCATCACTGGCGCCCCAACCCGAGCTATGTCGACGACGCCGATGTGATCAAATTCGCCGGGGCGTATGCGGAGTTTCGTGAAAAATACGGCTGCGGAATCATGCGGCGCGAGATCGACGGCTCCCCCCTCAAAGACGCCTGAGCCTCTCCTTCCGCTATTGCGGCTTCACCAATCCATCGAACAGCGCGACAAGTTTCTCGGCGGCGTGACGGACATCGTAACGACGGCCGGCTTCGGTGCGGAACCGCCGGAACGGTTCGGCGAGACCGGGGTTCTCCATCGCGGCGGCCATCGCTTGCGCCAGAGCCGCAGCATCACCGGCCGGGACGTTGATCGCCGGGGTGTCGGCCACCGCCTCGCGCAACCCGACACAGTCGGTGGCGATGATCGGGACGCCGCAGCAGAGGACTTCGGAGGTGAGCAGCGGGTAGGCTTCCCAGATCGACGGCATCACGACCGCGTCGCACCCCTGCATGAGCCGGGCGACTTCGCGCTCGAACGGGCGGAAGCGGATATACTCGTCGAGGCCAAGGCGAGCGACATCGCCTTTGAATTTTGATTCATAGTCGCCCGATCCGACCGCCATGACCGTGAATTTCTTCGACACGCCTCCCTGCGGGACCATTTTGTGGACGGCATCGATAATGAAGTTGAAGCCTTTCTCGGGCATGAACCGGCCGAAATAACTGAAGATGAACGTGTCGTCCGTAACGCCCAGCGATTGACGAAGACTGGCCCGGGCTTCGGGGTAGTCCTTCAGGAAAGGCGCCGGGTCGATGCCGTTGCGGATCGTCACCCAGCGATCCTCGCGATCGTTCAGCGACGGCAGCCCGGCGCGGACATGCCGGAGGATATCGTCGCCGACTCCGACGAGCACATCGACACGCCGCATGTAGTGCTCGAAAACGCGTTTCTTCATCGAGCCCAGCGCACCGGCAAAGCGCTTCTCCTCGATCACGCCGTGCATCGTCATCACGTGCGGGAGATGCGGCGACCGATTGGCCATCGCCGTATGGACGGCCGAGATAAATCCCTGTGAGTGGATCAGGTCGAATCGCTGTCGCTTGAGAGCCTGCCGCACCCGGTGGAAAAGCAGATTGCGGCCGGCGACCGGCTCGGCCCAGACAACTTCGATACCGAGCTGATCCATATCCGCCTTGAGGGCGTCTTTCTCAATGGCGGGATTGGCCAGGATCGTAATGTCGTACCGGTCTTTTGGAAAATGGCGGTAGTTGTATTTCAGATAGGTGCGTATTCCCCCGAGGGGCCACTGGCAGACTATGAGCACGCGCGTTTTGGTCACTGTGGAGAATCTTCCGATTGATCGCCTCTACTTATCGCTGCCCCGAGTATACGCCGCCCCGGTCGTGTATCAAGGTTAAAACCGTGCGAAGCCATCCGCCTCACGGAAGCGACGAGAGAACCGAGTCGACCGCGGCCGTCATAAGCTTGTAACCGTCGTCGTTGGGATCCACCCCCGAGAACGAGAGGTTGTAGCGCAGATGGCCCTGCGGATTGGCGAGCAGGTCGTGGAAGTCGACCAGGCGCCAGTGGTTCGACGCCGCCCCTTCGTGCAGCCAGACGTTGAACACGGCGAGGGAATCTTCGACCGAATAATCGGGCGCATCCTCGATATGCACGGCGTCCTTGCGCGGCGGGATGATGGTGCCGATGATCGGCACGATGCCGTTACATCGGGCGAGATCGGCCATCGATGAGGTATAGTCCATCAGTTCCTTCACCGAAACATCGGGGCGGAAATTGTACGAGCTGATTTCGATCATGACCGCGCTCGGATGGAGTTCGATGACGTCCGGTACGAAGCGCAGGACATAGCCGGCCAGCCGCTGACCGTCGATCCCGCGGTTGACCGTCTGCCAGTTGTCTATCACCGGCGGCAACGGCCACCGACGGGTGACCTGGGTACCGATAAACACCACCCGCTGTTCGCCGGCCGGGACCGGTTCGAGCTGGACGTTGGCCTCGGCAAAGACATGGCGCGACGAGAACTCCTCGACCACGTTTTCATATTTGTCGAGCCAGTAATTGATGTAGTCGCGATACTTGACCGCCTTGTAGGCAACGTAGACGATGGTCAGGTTGCCCAGGAGCGAGGCCAACAGGACGAGTTTGAGCGAACGTCT
>CAYPYM010000078.1:2516-9038 GCA_964414435.1 uncultured Ignavibacteriales bacterium
CTATTCGGGTTGCACGATACAATACGGTGTGCGAGGAGCGATGTCGACTAAATTGTGTGTCGTTTCGTCGCCGGATGTCAGCGCGTTGTCGCACAGTTAATGGCCTGACTCATAACGTCTTACAGGGAAACGTCAAGTTAAACGGAGATGTTTGCATGATTCGAGACTAAAAGGGTTGACACGAATTGAAGGATTCAATTCATTGGCCGCGTCAACCCGGGTTGTGAGATAAACAGCGTCGACTAGGACGGAACCGCGTACATCGAAATGGACATCGCTTCACGCTCAGCATCATCATTGTACGACCGTGTTTTGTCCCAGAGGGGTCGGCGTTCGTCTCGCGTTTACCGGGGAGTCACCGTTGCAAGCGGGCCGTACTCTTTCCTTACCCCATCAACACCCCTAACCGCCTTCCAATCACTCAACTGTTCCAACCTACTTACATTGGAGGACTGCACTATGAAGAAGTTGTGGCTTGCCGCGGCTTTATTCATGAATGCAGCAGTAGCAGGGGGAGCTTACAGCAGCTCGGCGACTGTCCACTGGACGGCCGCCGGAGACGATGGCAACGTGGGTACGGCGGCGGGTTACGACCTGCGCTACGCCCCGTATCGTCTCTCGGAATCAAACTGGTCGACCGGGACGCGCGTGACTGACGTCCCCGTTCCCCTGCCCGCGGGAACGGAGCAGAGCGCGACGGTTGACGGGTTGGCCGACAACCAGACCTACTACTTTGCCATCCGGGCGGTAGACGAAGCCGGTAACTGGTCGCCGGTGTCCAACAATTCATCGTGGAGTGGTTGTAGCTGTGTCGGGACGACCGGCAACGTCAACGGCGACGGCCTCGATGAAGTGAACATCCTGGATCTGACCGATATGGTCGCATACCTGTTCCTCGGAATGGGGTCGGTGGCCTGTCCGGTGGAAGCCAATCTCGACGGCGACCCGGATGGGAGCCTGACGATCTCGGATCTGAACATGCTGGTGCACTATCTCTTCGGGGATCCGGACGACGGGGCACCGTTGCCCTCGCCCTGCCCGTGAGATGCGGGTCGGACCCGGACGGTCCGACCACAGTGAATTGACTGCCCCGGAGGAGGGATCCTCCGGGGCGGCATCACCGGTGTTCAATCCGCTCGGCAGTGTGCACCGATTGCGCATCGTATTCGGAGGGTAATTGGTTTATTGGCGGTCCCGGTCGGGGTAACCGTCTCTCCCCCAACACCCGCAATTGGTCTCCATTCGGGCACGCAAGTTGATTGATCGTTGGTGGTCAACCAAAGTGGAGGTGCCATGGATTACACATCTTCGGCCGGACGGGATGCCGGCCACACCAGGATCGGTTCTTACCTGCTCCTCGCCGCAATGGCGATTCTGATGACCGTCGTGTCGGCAGCGACGGCCAGTGCTCAACTGCGCGCCGCGGCGGCGGGCGTCTCGGTCACCCTGAGCTGGACGGCTCCGGGCGACGATGGCGATGTCGGCACGGCGGCACAGTACGACCTGCGTTACTCAACCGCACCGATCACCACGGCCAACTGGGCCGCGGCGACACCGGTCGCCGGCGTGCCGACGCCGGAGGTGGCCGGAACGGAGCAGCAATGCACGGTCGATAACCTCGATTATTCAACCACGTATTACTTTGCCATCAGGGCGGCCGACGAAGTCGACAACTGGTCCGCCCTGTCGAATGTCGTCTCGACCACCACCGGTACCGAGACTACGCCTCCGGCGACTGTCGCCGACCTGCACCAGCTCGGCGCGACGGAAACGTCGATTACCATCGGCTGGACCGCGCCGGGCGACGACAGCACGGCCGGGACCGCGGCGCAGTATGAGATCCGCTACTCGACCAGCCCGATCACGGCGCTGAACTTCAGTTCGGCGACCCTGATCGCCAACGCTCCCACGCCCGGCACGGCCGGAACGCTCGACAGCGTGACGGTCGGCGGGCTGACCACCGGCACGACGTACTACTTCGCCCTGAAGACGGCTGACGAAGTGCCGAACTGGTCGGGGCTGTCGAATGTTCTCTCGGCCACCACGTCGAGTGACACCACGCCTCCGGCAGCCATTTCCGACCTTGCCTCGAACTGATAACCCTGAATTGACAGAAGCGCCGGCTTTTGCCCGGGGAGGATGGCCTACCTGGCCATCTTCCTCAGGGCCGGCTTATTGACTTTGCCCGATTTGTATTTGGGGAGCTGGTCGATAAAGCGAACGACCTTGGGGATTTTGTGCACGGCCAGCCGCGCCTTGCAGAAATTTTGAAGGTGTTTGGCGTCGAGATCGGTCCCGTCACGCCTCACCGCCACGGCGAGAATCGCCTCGCCGAGGACCGGGTCGGGGATGCCCAGGATAGCGATCTCCGCGATATCGGGATGCTGCAGGATCGTCTCCTCGACCTCTTTCGCGCTCACCCGGTTTCCCCCCACCTTGATGATCTCTTTCTTTCGCCCCACGATGAACATGTAGCCGTCGTCGTCGACCTTCGCGAGGTCACCGGTGTACAGCCAGCCGTCGCGGAGCACCTCGGCCTGTTCGTCCGGCTGATTCCAGTAACCCATCATGACCGAATCGCCGCCGACGATAATCTCTCCCTCGACGCCGGGCGCGGTGTCGTGTCCGTGTTTGTCGACCACCCGCACCAGCACCCCCGGCACCGGGATACCGATTGAGCCGACTTTGTCGGCGAGGCGCTCCGGCGGCAGCCAGGAGACGCGCGGTGAGGCCTCGGTCTGCCCGTACATGATGAAGATTTCCTTCTTCGGGAAGGCGGCCATCAGACGGCGGATGACCTCCGGCGCCATCGCCCCGCCGGCCTGCGTGAAGTATCTCAGCGACGGCAGATCGCGTTTTCCGAAGGTGGAATTGTCCAGCAGGATCATGAAGTTCGACGGCACCCCCGAGAAGCCGCTGACCTGTTCCTTCTCCATCGTATCGAGCACCGCCTCGGGATAGGTGAAGCGGTTGTCGATAACGACCCGTCCGCCGCAGGCGATATGGGTCAACAGGAGCGAGTTGCCGTAGATGTAATAGAACGGCAGGATGACGATGACGCTCTCGGACGGTTTCAGGCGGAGATACTCGATCGTCCCGATTGTATTCGAGATCAGGTTGCGGTGCGAGAGCATCACGCCTTTGGGCGTGCCGGTGCTGCCGGAGGTGTAGAAAATCGCCGCCAGCTCGTGCGGGGCAGCACTGGCCTGTTTCTTGAGACTATTGAAGTAAGTGGCGAAATCGTCGTCGTCATTCACGCCGGTTGCGCCGGAGACCTCTTCCCCCTGGCCTAGAATCTCCTCGAATGAGGCGGTCGCCGGTTGAAGCGGCAGGTTGACCAGCGGGCTGTCGGTGACGATCAGTTCGAGCGTGGTCGGGGCGGCGGCTATTTTCGGCAGATGACGGGCGAAACGGGTCTGGGTCAGCAAGGCAACCGCACCGGAGTCGGCGATCATGTACCGAAGCTTATCGGCGTGCTGAGAGGTATCGAGCGGAACAGCCACGCAACCGGCGGCCAGTGCGCCGAAGTAGGCGATAGCGTACTCGATGGAATTCTCTATGAGGATCCCGACCCGGGCGCCGGTCCCGATCTCCCGCCCGACGAGGTAGTCGGCCAGCTTCCGGACGTTATCGGCCAGATGGGCGTAACTGATCGAGCGATCGCCGTGCGTGACAGCGGTCCGCGGTCCGTAGGCGTCCGCGGCGGTGAAGAGAAAGTCGGAGAGCTTCATACCCGGTTCCGGATTGGTCCGGACGACCGTTCAGCGACGGTCGGCCGGCACTTCGAGCGGATTCATCCGCAGATATTCGGTGGCGTCGATTTTCCGCTGGATCGCTTTGAAGCCGTGCTCCACCTGCTCGGGCGTGAGGTTGAGGACCTCGGCAACCTTGGCGGCGGGCACCTTCTGCTCCATCGCGTGCCAGAGCATATCCATGCGATAGAAGTCGAGCCCGAAGAAGAATTCTTCCTGGGTCTGATCGGCGCTGTAGGTGTCGGTGGTCGGGATACGGTCCAGGATGCTGTCGGGAACGCCGATATGCCGGGCAATCTGGACCACCTGGGTCTTGAAGAGGTGCGCGATCGGCTTCATGTCCGCACCACCGTCGCCCCACTTCACGAAAAAGCCTTGCTCGTGCTCGTCCTTGTTGCCGGTGCCGACGACCGCCCAGTTACGCCGCTCGGCGTGATAGTAGAGCGTGGTCATGCGGAGACGCTGCTTGAGATTAGAGGCGGCGACCACCTGCAGATAGACCGGGGTCGGCATCCGCTTGCTTTGCTTGTTCCCCTTGTCGTCCTCGATGTTCAGCGTGAAGAAATTGAACGCCTGCTGATCGAGGATGTTGTTCGGGATCGTGATCTTGCAGCGCCAGTTGTCCTTGAACTCGGGAAAGACCTGCCGGATCGCCTCGTTGCGGCGGCGATAGCACCCCATACCGTCGAGACCGGGCGTGATGTTCTCTTCGACCGTTTCGAACCCGAATTCGGCCGCCAGCTCCATGGCGAGGTTCTTGCTGTCGGGCGATGAGTCCTGTTCCGGCATCATGACGCCGAGGACTTTGTCCGGACCGAGGGCGCGGGCGCAGAGGCCGGCGACCACCGATGAATCGATACCGCCGGAGATGCCGACGACGGCTCCCCAGCGTTTCATGTCGGCGCCGATCTGCTCGGCGATGATTTGGCAGAGACGGTCGGTGACCGCAGCCGCGTCGATCTTCAGGCTATCCTTGTGAAATTCCGCCATTGTATCCTCAAAACTGACTAAGATATTTCGTGACGATTGGTTGCCCGAAAGGTAACATCCCCGACCATAAAAGCAACCTAATTCTATCCATGATTGCCCCGGCCGTCCGGTTCTTTCAGCCGGGCCGCCACGGCATCCGATTACATAGTCTATCGGATTGTGTGCCAATCTCTTTACGCCGGCTGGTTAGAACGCAGGAGCCCCCTCAGCGGGCGTCCAGACATAAAACAGCTGCAGCCGGCTGTCGTCGCCTTTGCCCGATATACCGAGCACCTTCACCAGCGCAAAGGTCTTGTCGGCGGTCATCACTTCGATCCAGTCGTCTTTCTTGACGGCGACTCGGTCCTCCGACGGAAGCGGGTCTTTCGCGGTCATTTTGGCGCCGACTTCGTCGATGCCGCCCTTGTACGGCAGGACGCGGAAGAGTGTCTTGCGCAGGAAGCCGAGCCGATCGGGCGACGCCAGAAAGTACTGGTTGTCTTTCACGTAGAAATACATGTCGTTGTCGATCGCGTCGGCGCGAACGTAGTCGTTGTTCGCAAACGACCAGCCGTCCTGATCCGACTTGTATCGCGGCGCCAGTTCCATCTGGCCGCGCGGACCGGCCACCGCCATGATCTCTTCCGAGGGTTTCGAGAGGCTGCGGTCGGCGAAGACGGTGCGGACGCTGATGTAGTACTTCACGCCGTTCTCCACGCCTTCGGCTTCGTAGTGTTCGACATGGTCGCTCGGATCGGTATCACCGGGAAACACCGGCTGGTTGTATGGCTTGATCGTCGCGGGCAGCTCGGGGCCGGGGTACTTTGCGGCCAGCGGTTCGCGGCTGAGGTAGATATTGTAACCGGTGATAAGCGCCTTGCAGTCGCTGCGGAAAGAGACGACGATAAGGCCGTCGTTCGCGTCAGCCTGGACATCGTACGGCACGCACGACGCGGCCGTTTCCGAGGTCGGCGGTTGTTTCGGAGGGCAGCCGGTCAATACGACGGCGATGAGAGCGAGAGCGGCGAGCGCCGGGATCCATCGTTTCATACCACTATCAATTCCTCTTGTCGGGGGCAAAGGAAGCGCGCCCCGGATTCTGTCACAACCATATCTTCTTCGATCCCGACACACCCGATTCCGGGAAGCTGGATTTCCAGTTCGAGCGTGAAGACGTTGCCGGTTTCGAGTTCCATCTCGGGCGTCCGGCCGTAGCGCTCCCATTGCGGGCCGATCAGCGCACCGCCGTCGTGAACGTCGCGGCCGAGCTGATGCCCGAGGGCGTGTTCGTACTCCGGGAAACCGCGTTCCGTGAGCATCTGCCGCGCGAGGGCATCGACCTGCCATCCCTTGCGGCCGGGCGTGGCGATCTTACGGGTTTCGGTGATGATGTCGCGGACGAGTTCGAACGCCTCGACCAGGTCCGCCGGAGTCTGCTCTTCCCCCGTCCGGCGGTAATACACCAGCCGCTGGAGATCGGAGCAGTAGCCATCGAGGCGGATTCCAAAGTCGATATGCAGCAGGTCGCCGGCGGCCAGTTTCGCCTGGGATGGCCGGCCGTGTCCGGCGGCGGACTTGTCGGCGGCGTTGACGATCGTTTCGAATGACATCGTGCCGCCGGTGGCGACGATATTCTTGTCGAGCAGTTCGCCGATCTCTATTTCGGTCATGCCGGGCTTGAAGTTCGGCCAGGTCTCGTTCCAGACTTCAATCGTCTTCCTCGCGGCCGTCGAAATGAGATCGACCTCGGCCGGCAGTTTTCGGCTGCGCAGTTTGCGGGTGAGTTCCTCGGCCGACACCA
>CAYPYM010000079.1:0-8924 GCA_964414435.1 uncultured Ignavibacteriales bacterium
CGGCTTTCTTTTGCGAGGCAGTTCGGCCCGGTTATTGTGACCAAGGTTGCACAATATGTGTGACAGTCGGGAAAACCGACCGTCCGGGATCTTCCGGCCTCTTCTTGTCCGATATTAAGTCGTTGGTAATCGGATGCTTACTTGATGCATCCGGCGGCGTCCTCCCGGCACGGCTCTTGCTCAGACACCCCGCATGAACATCTCCGCCCTGCAGCAGATCCGGGTGCTCGACGTCGAGCAGATCGACATGTGCACCTGGACCGATCCGGACAGCCGCGACCTGTCGTTATCGGACATCGATTTCATCCGCCACCCGTTCCTCGCGACGGCTATGGATGACTCCAACTACCTTCTCCTCGACGACGCCGAGTATTTCGAAGCGCTCGTCCGGGCCGGTCTGCGCCATTTCCCGGTGCAAGTCTGTCCGGCCGACCAGCTCGAGCTCGTGGCGCGCCGTCTCGGCCTGATCCGGTTTACCTCGGGCGACCTCGGCCGACTTGCCGCCCGTCAGCCGGAGCGTATCATTATTGCCGACCGTCCGGACAGCCCGCCCGCCGAATCAAGCTATCTCACCCTCCGCTTCGATTTTCTCAACGAGGCCACCATGTTCGCCCACCTGCGCCACTCGTCACGATCGGGCTGCCCTCAGCCGCTCGATTTTGTCTTCCGGTCGATTCTTCAGCACGGCGAGTATTTCCCGCTGGTCGTGTCCGGCCGGATCGACTCGCTCGTACGCGGCGGATCGTTCACCGGTACCGTCGGCGTGCCGCCGTTTTCGCTCGATGATCTCCGCAGCGCCGCCACCAGCGACCGGCCCTTTCCGCCCGGCACAGTGGGGGTGAAGGCCGCCTGCCGGGTGCTCGATATCGACTTCCCGATGGCCGTCCTCACCGCCTCGACCGGGGTGGAGGACAAGGAGGCGTTCCTGAACGACCTGATCGGCCTGCGCGCGCGCAGCCGCCGGATCTCGTATTACGAAGGCCAGATCTTCCTGCTGAATCTCTGATTCGTTCCAGACAATAAAAACTTGTTGAAGCCGCCGAGCGGTGTGCTCTACATTGTGCCGTGCGCGAAATCAGACACGGTGCAATGACGGGAGTGGGACAAACGAAAAACGCCCCGCACGATCCTCGTGCGAGGCGCCTTCATCATGTCCGAAAAAGCGGGTCAGGCCGGCTTGGCGGCCACCAGTTTGGCCAGGCGGGCTTTATTCCGGTCGGCGTTCTTCTTGTGAATGAGGCCGAGCGAGGCGGCCCGATCGAGCAGCGACTCAACCGTGCGATACTTCTGAGAAGCGTCCTCGGCGGTCGGATTCGCCCGCAAATCGCGCATCGCGGCCCGAAGCTCGGAACGGTAACCGCGGTTCCGCGCACGCCGTTCGACCGACTGTCTCATCCGCTTCTTACAGGATTTGTGATGCGGCATATTATCCTTTCGGGTTCTTATTTTCGATCCACAATAGCCCCTAAATATAAACGGCGGAACGATCTTGTCAACCGGTAATGTCAAAAAAGGGACCCTGATGGGATCGGCCTCGGTCGTCTCCGGCGCGACCGCTTTTTCGCGGGTCCTCGGCCTCGTTCGCGAGCAGGTGCTCGCCTATTTCTTCGGCGCCGGGATGGCCACCGATGCCTACATCACGGCATTCCGGATTCCTAACCTCTTGCGCGACATGTTCGCCGAAGGCGCCCTGTCGTCGGCGTTCGTCCCCGTTTTCAAGGAGAAACTGGTCAACCGCACCGAGGAAGAGGCGTTCCACCTCGCCCATGTCGTCATCACCGCTATCCTGCTCGTGGTCGGCGCCGTCGTCCTGCTCGGGATCATCGCCGCGCCGGCCCTGATTTACCTGTTCGCCAACGGCTTCACCGCCGAGCCGGACAAATTCGATCTGACCGTCAGCCTCACCCGGGTCATGATGGTCTACCTGATGCTGATATCGCTCTCGGCGCTGGTGATGGGGATGCTCAATTCGTTCGGTCGATTCGGCATCCCGGCCATCTCGCCGGCCATGTTCAATCTCGGCACGGTTGTCACCGTCGTGGTGCTCTACCGCTATTTCGAACAGCCGATTTACACCATGGCCATCGGGGTGCTCATCGGCGGGATAGGGCAGGTGGCAATCCAGTTGCCGCCCCTGCTGAAGATAGGATACCGCTTCAAACCGATTGTGTCGTTTCTCGATGAGGGCTTGCGCAAGGTGGTGCGCCTGATCACCCCGATGATCATCGGGCTGTCGGCCGGGCGGATCAACATTCTGGTCAGCACCCTGATCGCGTCGTTTATGATCGAAGGCGCCATCTCGTATCTGAACTACTCCTACCGGCTGATGCATTTCCCGCTGGGTGTCTTTGCCGTCGCAATCGGCACGGTGGCTCTGCCAAAAGCCTCGGAGTTGGTTGCGCGCAAGGAGTCTCACCGAATCGGGGCGACCTTCAGCGACGTCATCGGGGCGAATCTCTACGTTGTGGTGCCGTCGGCGGTTTTTCTCGCCCTGATGGGGCACCGGATCGTTGCTCTGATTTACGGCTGGGGGGCGTTCTCTGAGATCGATACGGAGCGGACCGCGCTCGCCCTGCTGCACTACTCCTACGGCCTGATCGGGTTCGCCGCCGTTCGGGTGATCGTGCCGTTCTACTACGCCTTCGAGGATTCCAAGCTCCCGATGAAAATCTCGATCGCGTCGGTGACTTTGAATCTGCTGCTCTACTACCCGGCGGTAAAACTGCTCGGGTTTGCCGGTCTGGCCGCCGCGACCTCGCTGGCCGGAATCGCCAATTTCCTCATGCTGCTCTATTTCCTGCCGTCGAAGGGCGTGCAGATTCCGTTCGGTCACTTCTGGCTGAACACCACCCGCATCGTTGTCGCCGCGCTGGCGTCGTTCTACATAGCCCGGCTTCTGCCGTACGGCTCGTTTCTGCCCATCAATGATTCCGTCCTCGGCCGGCTCCTGTCAGTGATCATGCCGGCGCTGGTCGGGGGCCTGCTGTACCTGCTGTTATCACTCGTTTTCCGCATCCGCGAGATTGGTACGCTGAAGAGACTGGTTCTGCGTCGTTCGCGAGCGGGGAACGGCTGATGAAAAAGCACCCGGGATACTTCGCGCTCGTCTGTATCGTTCTCGGCATTGTCGCCGCCGACCTCGTCCGTCCGCCGGTGTGGACGGTGCTCGGTCTCGCGCTCTTATCCGCACTGACCGGTTGGACACTTCTCATTCGTCGAAGATCGCCCGCGGCGGCGGAGGCGTTTGGCGTTACCCTGATGAGCCTCGCCGCGCTCGGATTCGCCTTCCATGTCTATGCGTTTGGTCCCGACGACATCACGCAGGTCGAACCGTACGGACACCGGTCCCGGATTGTCGGCACGATCGATGACTGGCCGATCCTCCGAACCGACCGCACCGATCTGACCGTAGCACTCGACACGGTGGCGGGGGAGACGGTGTTGCCGGTGAGGGGGCGGATACTCGTCCGCCTGAATGATACGACGACTGCGGTTGAACGGGGGGACCGAGTCGAGTTTTACGGAGCGATCTATCCGGTCCCGCCGCATCAGGCCGGCGGCTTTGACTACGCCCGTTACCTTCGGCTTCACGGAATCGGCGGGATCGTCTACCTGCGGTCGCTTCAGGATCTTCGTGTCGCGCCGGCCAGGAAGTACCGCCTCACTCGACTCGTCGATCGCCTTCGGGCGGCGATCACGTCCGCTTTCCACGAAAATCTCGATCCCGTCTCGGCCGCCCTCGCCGCCGGTTTTCTGATCGGCGAGACGCGCAATATCCCGCCGATGGTCTACCGTCAATTCCGCAATTCCGGCACGCTTCATCTGCTCGCCGTGTCGGGATCGAACGTCGCGTTGATCGTGCTCTTTGCGCTCGTGCTGCTTCGGCCGTTTCATCTCGGTCGGCGCTGGCGGGCGATTGTCCTGCTTGGGGTGATCGGCCTGTTTACGATGCTTTCCTACGAGCAGCCTTCGGTGGTGCGGGCGGCGGTGATGGCGTCGCTGGTAATTGTCGGCCGTCTCGTCGAACGCCGTCTCGATCTCAATCATATTGTAGCGGTCGCGGCCGTGATAATCCTGCTGGCCGCTCCGGCGCAGCTCTTTGATATCGGCTTCCAATTGTCGTTCGTGACGGCATGGGGATTGATTTTCGCTACGCCGAAAGTATATGCGCTCTTCCCGAACCACCATAACAGTCGCTGGTTTCGTTTCCTGGCGCTGCCGCTTTCGGTCGCCGTGATCGCCCAGCTCTTTTCGACCCCCCTCATCGCACTCTATTTTCAGCGGATCCCGCTGATCTCGCCGCTGGCCAATCTCGTCATCGTCCCGCTCGTGTCGGTCGCCGTCATCGGCGTGCTGGCGGTGCTGGCGGCGGCCTTCCTCTTCCCGCCGCTGGCCCATGCCGCCGGTGCGATGCTTGACCGGCTGATGGATCTCATCATGCGGCTGCTCGAGTTCTTCACGCACACCCGGATGCCGCTCATCGATACCGGAACGATTCCGGCCGTCGTCACTACCGGGATCTATGTGTGCCTGGTGCTCGTGTTCGCCTCATTCGAGTCGCGTCGATCCCGGCGGATGCTCGTGTTTGCCGCGACCGGCCTGGTGTTTTTCGCCCTGGTGCCGGCGGTTCGTTTGACTCTGGCCCCGCGCCCCATGGTCGAGATTCGGGTCGCCACCGTCCCCGGCGGCATCGCCGCGGTTGTCTCTCAATCGGCGAGCCGTACCACCGACCTGATCCTGACCGGTCTCACGGCCAAACCGTACCCGCTCCACGAGCGGGTTCTTGCGCCGTTGCTCGATCGGGCCGGCACTGCTCATGTCCGCTCGGTGATTCTGCTCTCGGCCGATTTCAACGCCCTCGACCATATCCTGCGCCTGACCGATTCGCTCGCCGTCGAACGGCTCTATCTCCACCGGCGGCTTCGGGCAAGCTACGCCGATTTTGTCCGGTTTGGCGGCCTTGAGCCGACGACTCCGGTTGTCTTCTTTGGCGGAACGGCGGCCGACTCGACCGGTTTCACCGGATTCCGTCTCGACAACGCCGGGGTGCGCCTTCAATGTGGCGGGGGACAGCTGGTGGTTGCCGATCCCCGCGCGCAGCCGCCGGCGCCGGACCTCCAACCGGCTGTCCTGATCGACCCCCGCCGGCCGCTTCGACTCGCCGATGGCCTATCCCGTCTTGGTTCCGGCCGTTATTCCTGGGTGGTCTGTGCAAAGATTGCACAGGGCGACAATCGGGGGCAGGTGATTCCGCCGCGCCTGATCGAATTGAGCCGGGTCGGAGAAATTCGCCTGCAGTTTGATCGGGACCTCCAGAATTCCATGCAGGTAATCGGCTTAGACTGACCCTTTTTGGTTTAAGTTATCTCAACAGAATCCCGATAAATATAGAGAACTGCCCCCGAGGATGCGACAGCATCGGGTTGGCCAAAGACACATACAGAGGGATGACCATGAGTTTATCGGGTAACCTTAAGACGGTCGCCTTTCCGGACATGCTTCAGTTGCTCGCCACCGGAAAGAAAACCGGCCTGCTTGAAATACGCACTTCCACCCGGCAGAAAGAGGTGGCTTTCAAGGACGGCAACATCATCCACGCGTCGTCGGTCAACGCATCGGAGGACCTCCTCGGCCAGATGCTGCTGAACCGCGGCCGCCTGTCGAAGAAGGATCTCGAGCGGGCAATTTCGCTGCACAAACAGACCGGCCGCCAACTCGGCACGACCCTCATCGATATGGGCATCTTTGACAAGTCCGAGATCGCCGAATGTCTCAAGCAGCAGATCGAAGAAATCGTGTACAACCTCTTCTCCTGGCGGGAAGGGGAGTTTCTGTTCCACGAGGGCGCGTCGCCCAAAAACGCGCCGTTCCTCGTCGAGCTGAGTACGATGAGCGTGGTCATGGAAGGCACGCGCCGCATCGATGAATGGATGGAGATCCAGAAAGTGCTGCCGCCGGACGACGTCCTCCTGGCGGTGAGCCGCGCCCCCAAGACGAACCAGGAGGAGTTCACCATCTCGGTGGATGAATTCCGGCTGATCGGCCTCATCAACGGCGAGCGCACCCTGCCCGATCTGATCAACCTTTCGCCGATGGGCGAATTCGTCACCTGCCGGGCCGTCTACCGCCTCATCGTCAACAACCTCATCGATGCCGTCGGCAAGCGCGAGGAGAAGGCGGTCGAGAAAGAAGACGAGGAAGAGGCTGTCCTGAAGATCATCTTCAAACTGTACAATAACGCTTTCTATCGGATCAGGGCGATGTTCGACGACATCCTCGGCGAAGACAATACGCTCTTCAGCACGTACGCGGCCCAGCACCGCGGCGGGTCGCTGAGCTTCTTCCCGGGGGTCGACCCGTCTTCCGACCTGATGCCGTCGTTTGAGAAGTTCCTCGACGCCGTGCGGCAGATCCCGACTCCGGTCCGGCTGCAGCGCCTCCTGCGTGATCTGGACAACGCGTTGACCGAGCAACTCGAGTTCGTGTTCGACGCGCTCGGGACCGGGATGTTCCGTGATGCCGTCACGGCCGTGAAGGGTGAGATTTCCGAGCCGCTGGCGGCGAGGCGCGAACTGGTCAAGCGCTATGGTCTCGAAGAGAACTTCTACAAAACGATCAAGAGTGCCGATCGAGTCGTAAAAATGGTGAGAGGTTAAGTTATGAAACGGATCGTGAGTCTGAGCATCCTGATGGTCGCGGCGGCGACCCGGGCCGAAGCGGCCAACCTGGCCGTGATCACCAATCCGCCGACCGCCCTCAACCTGCTGGTGCTCTTCTGCGCCGTGGCCGCTACCGGCGGCGCCGTTCGAGTGCTCGGGCTGGTTCGCGGCGGACGGCTCAGCAAGAGCTGGCAGATGTTTGTCGCCGGCTTCGCCCTGCTGGCAGTCAGTCAGATTATTATGTTGTGTCAGGTCGCTGAAGTGTTCACCTTGCCGGAGATGGTAGTGCCGGCGATCGCGCTGGCCGCCCTTGGCCTGCTCTTCTACGGCATCATTGAGGTGAAGCGGACGCTCAGCTGAGCCGGAAATGAGTTGACACAAGTTGCTGATATACCTATATTTATGCTTCGGGAAATGTGGGCGGCGTTTTAACGCCTTGCCATAAAACTGGTTACGGGCACGTACATGAGTAGTACCGCAGAACTGGACGAACGGATATACAAGTGTCGCCGGATCCTCGAGGATGACCCTAATTCTCAGATCTTTGCGGCCCTGGCTGAATCATATCGCAAGAAGGGAGACCTCGAGAAGGCGTTCCGCGTTTGTCAGAACGGCCTCAAGGTTCACCCGTCGTATGGTTCGGCCCACGTCGTCATGGCCAAAATCAATCTCGACCGCGGTCTCTATGACTGGGCCGAGATCGAGGCTCGCAAGGCGATGGAACTCGATGGCCGCACCCGCACCCTCGAACTGCTTCTGGCCGAAATTTACATTTATAAGGGTGAATTCGATCAGGCTATCAAACTCCTCACGGAGCTCCATTCAGCCGATCCGACCAACACCCAGATCAAGAAATTGCTCGATATCGCCCGGCGCCTCCCCGAGGAGAGCCGGGCCTCGATGCAGGGCTCCTCGACGCCCGAGGAACCAACCGTGGTCAATCCCGCGCCGGCCGCCGGGCCCGACGAGAGCGAACTCGAGATGTCTCAGGTGCTCGATCAGGCGATGACGATCCCCGGCAACGGCGGCGCCCTGTTCGTGAATCACGAAGGACTCGTGATCGACTCGCGGTGGAAGATGAAGATGGACATGGCCCGGTGCGGCGCGACGATCGGCGAACTGGGCAACGAACTGAACAAAAGCCTGCTCGAATGCTCCTTCGGTGCGGTGCAGTCGGTCCTGGTCGAAACGGCCGAGCCGATTTTCTACGTGATCCGCCAGAACGAAGGGGCGTTTATATTCGTCGCCGACGAGACCTGCAACCTCGGCACGCTCAGGATGAGAATAGAGAAGCTGGTCGTTCGGTACCAGCCGGAATGACGAGGGATTTGCTATGGAAATAAGCGGACGCATAGCCCGTCAGATACTGCTGTTGTCGCTGTTGGCGTTGATCATCCCCCTGGTCATCTTCCCGCAACGCTTCGGGACGGCTCTGATCAGGACGCCGATGATTTTCATCGCGTACGAGCTGATCTACTACATGGCGACCAGCTACATTCTGACCCGCCGCGCCAGCCTCCTGCCGCTGGCCCAGGCCGCCGGTATCTGCCTCGTGTACCGTCTGGCGCTCGGGGCGTCCTTCGGGCTGCTGATCGCGGCGATGTACTCCATGAATCTGGGAGTGTCGCTGACACTCGGAATGTCCAGTTACGTGCCGGTGTTGCTGCTGCAGATCGTGGCGGCGCCCTTTATCCTGGGCCCGGCGCTCAAGGTGCTGATCGGCACAAAGCCGAGAGCAACGCTCAACTCGTCGCAACAGGCGGAGGAGACCGAATCACCGATGGAAGGAAAAACCACGTTTGTAACGTCATCCGCGCGCCCTCACAAGCCGCTGCAGCCGAGCCACCGGCCGGAGCCGGAGCCGACCTATGCGACCTCGACCGACACCCAGTTGCAGGCGCGACCGGGTGAGGCCAACGGTTTCGACCGGGCGACGCGGTATATCGGCGAGGACGGCTCGGTGCAGGTCGCGGCGGTGGTTGACGGCGAAGGTCTGCTCCTCGGTCACTTCCAGCGGGGCGGTTCGCTCGCCGAAGACTGGGCGCCGCTGGCCCTGCTGTTTTACCAGCAGAACCAGGCCGTGATCGACCGCTTTTTCGAGGCCACGCCGGAACGGATCACCCTGAATCTGAACGACCGACGAATCGTCATCGCCCGCGAGGAGGGCTTCTACCTGATGGTTGTCGCCGACAAACAGAACGACGACGTCCTCAATATCCGGTTCTCCCAGGGTCTCGAAGTCATACGGAAATATTTAGCTGAACG
>CAYPYM010000080.1:0-867 GCA_964414435.1 uncultured Ignavibacteriales bacterium
CCCGAAGGGTGGGCCACCCGCCCAGCACTACACAACATCTCTAATAGTAGTAGTCGGCGGTGTCGGCATCGTAGCCAGGCAACTCTATCCTCCCAAGGTCCAGCACTTGCCGGTCGAATGTGACTATGCTGTCCAAGTAGATCACAATTGGTCCGGAATGCAAACGTAGCGAATCTATGTTGCTAAGGTCAAAACAGAGAATCGCTTCCGCCGTCGGCTCGGGCGCAGGCCAACGTTGAATGCGGGCCACTGACGTGTCAAGGGTTCTATCGGCGCCGGCACCTACTCGAATAGAGGCTCTGGCTTTCATTATATTCAACTCTTCACATGATTCGTCAACGAGAGCCAGGACATACACTGCAAGGGAACAATCTTGATAATGGCGCGATGTATCAGGCCGACACAAGGCTACCGTTGCGACCACTTTATTGTCAAAAAACCGTCGTGAATAACACCAATGAGTGCCCATGGGCCCGCGAAGCACTGTGCTCTCAGACTGAGTGAGCCACATTATTGCAGTGTCATCCGGATAGAATCTCTTAGGAAAACAGCCGCCCATGAACAGCAAGGCGAGAGTTAGAACGCAGAGACGGTGGGTGGCCCACGGCCTGCCGTGGGATAGACTCAATTGTATCCGCATGCTGTGCTCCTTCGTGCCCATCTCTCGTTCAACGTACGGTCGATCTGGTGGGTGGCCCACCGCTTGCGGTGGGATCCATTCGATTGTATCAGCATTTCGTGCTCCTTCGTGCTCGTCTATATCGGAGTATACAATCGATTGGCTGGGCACGCAAAACAAAAAGCCCCGGCGTTCACCGGGGCCCTTCGCAAACTTATGGCGGAGAGGCAGGGATTCGAACCCTGGAT
>CAYPYM010000080.1:877-4048 GCA_964414435.1 uncultured Ignavibacteriales bacterium
GAGTATACGATCGATTCCGCAGGCGGGCAAACAAAAAGCCCCGGCGATACCGGGGCATCTGTTGCCAAAATAAGCGGAGAGACAGGGATTCGAACCCTGGATAGAGCCATTAGCCCTATAACGGATTAGCAATCCGCCGCCTTCAGCCTCTCGGCCACCTCTCCGTCGTCGTAAAGCTGTAAGCTCGCTGAATATATCCGATCCCCCACCCCAATTCAAGCCCTTTTTTCCGCCGCGTTTTGCCCACCATAAACGGCGGGCCACCCGGCTCATTTGTGCTGGAAAGCTGGAATCGGAATGGATCTGAAAGGCGGGCTCGGCCGAGGCACCGCTACTGCGGCTTGTACTCGGACAGGATCACCCGGTTGTCGACCAGGCTCGCCGAGCAGCGCTTCTGCGTGTCGGTGATCTCCCGGTAAACCGGGCCGAAATGCGCCACCACGCCGTGATAGAGCGTATCGGAGGCGACGATCGACGCGTCGGCCAGTTCCTTCAGGCGTTCGTCGAGCGCCTCTTTGGTCTTGGCCAGCCGCTCCAGCGCCTCGGGAACGCTCGCCTTGAATTCCTCGAGCTGCTTGACGGCGTCGGCCTTGGCCGGCGGCAGTTCGCCGTTCATCTGCTCGCGGTAGAGCACGTAAAGCGTCTGCTTGACTCGTTCGACGTCGCGGGTGAGCCGCGCGCGTTCTTCGCTGACCTGGTGGTACTGACGGATCAACTCCAGGTCGTAGCCGACCCGAAGGGTCGTGGATGTGCCGGCATCGGTGCCGGCGATAGCGGTTTGAATCTGTTTGCCGGCGTTGATCTCGCCGCCGATGATCTTCCCCCGTTTGCTTTTGACAATCACCTTGTCACCGGCCACGACGCGGCAGTTGAGGAGCTCTTCGCCGACCATGACGCTGCCGCCGGCGGCGATCCGCTGGCCTTCGGCGTATTTGACCACGACATCGCCCTTGGCCTTGATGAGGCCCTCGCCTTTGCCGAAGCAGCCGCCCTTGATCAGGACGTTGCCGTCGCACCGGATAGTCGCTTCGGCGACATTGCCCCAGACCTCGAGATTGCCGCCGACATGCAGGCTGAAGCCGGCCTGGACCTCGCCCTGTACCCGGACCGAGCCGATGCACTCGATATTGCCGACGCTCATGTCGACATCGCCCTTGATCACGGTGACGTCGTTGACCGAAATCACGCCGCGGGCGAAAACGATCGCGCCGCTCTTGTCGGCGACGAGACTGAGGCCATCGTCGCTGACCCGCGTGTTGGATCCGTGACTGAAGGGAAAATCGCGGCCGCGGATACCGGGGATGATCTTGCCGTCGACCCCGATGCCGTCCTCGCCGGCGGTCGGCGGCGTCTTGCGCACGAGCACCGTGCCGGCCTGGACATTCTGGATGAAGTTGATCGAGCGGTAGTCGATCCGGCCGTCTTCACTTTCCTCGGGCGAGTGTTCCTGTTCGGGGTTGAAATCGTATTCGAAAGAGGCGTCGATCCCCCGCTGGGGCGGGGTGCCAACCGCCACCTTGACGGGCGTGTCGTAGATCCGCTCGTCGAGCGTGCGTTCGACTGCCTTCCAGTCGATACCGTGCACCACGCCGACCCGTTGCATCTCCTCCCTCACCTCGTCGAGAGTCACCTCGTGACCGTACTTGGCCGGGTTGGTGATCGCCATCATCGCGGACATGTTGTCCTTGGTGATCACGACCCGAACGAGTTTCGGTTTGGTTGTTTGGGCGTTGTCGGAGGTCGACGCCATAACGGTTGTCCGTTTCTGTTTTACTGGGCGGCGGTGTTACCGGCGAGAATCCGCCAGTAGGCCCGCTCGACGATCAGTGAAATTTCGTAACTCTTGAACGGCTTGGTAATGTATTCGTCAGCCCCGAGCAACAGGGCATCCTTGACCGTGTACGTGTCGCCGTAGGCGGTCATGATAATCACGCCGGTCTGGGAATATTCCTTCTTGATCGCCTTGAGCAGCTCGAAACCGTTCATGCGGGGCATCTTCATATCGGAGATGACGAGATCGAACGGGTGCTCCCTGATCAGATCGAGGGCGGCCAGGCCGTCTTCGGCGGACGACACCTGGTATCCCTCGCGGCTCAGGATCTTCTCGAGCAGATTGCGCATCATCTCTTCGTCGTCGACGACGAGGATGGATACGGAACTCTTCATGAACAGGACTCCTTTGATCTATCGGTCTGCCGGATCGGTTGCGCCACCTCGGCGGTCAGCGCGTCAGGGCCGACGTGACCTCGGCGATGAAATCTTCGAGCATAAGCGGTTTGTACATGACCCGGAACGCCCCGAGCATCCCGGCCTCGTTCACCAGCTTCTCGGTGGCGTTGCCGGTGATAACCATGACCGGCACCCGCGGCCGGATACGCTTGATCTGCGTGAGAACGTCGAGCCCCGACATCTCTGGCATGATCAGGTCGACCGTAATGAGATCGTACGCGTTCTCGGACACCTTGCGGAGGGCGTCGGGGCCGCTTTCGGCCAGCTCGACCTCGAAAGCGTCGGTCGTGCGGCAGAAATCCTGGAAGACCTCGCGCACCCATTTCTCGTCGTCGATGATGAGCACGCGGAACGGTCCGCCCCGTTCCTGCGCCAAGCGCGTCAGTTTTTCAGTTCCGAAATCTGTCATGTCTTGCCAGTTTCCTGCCTTGCGTTGCGAACAATTCAGGTGACGGGGAGGGCTCGCGGCCGGATTTCCCCGCCGTCGGGGCCTTCGGCGGCGCGGCCGGCTCCTCCTTATATGTATCGTCAGGTCAGCCTATTACTTCACCTCGGGGAGCCCCTGACCGGGACGGTCAGGCTCCCTGCTGGTCCTTCTTTTGGGCCTTCAGGGTCGACATAATCGTGGCACACTGCTCCAAAATCAGTTTCAGCCTCGTTTCGAGCGGGTCCTTGCGAGCCCCGCCGACCTCGACATTCTCCGGAATCGGCTCCGAATTGCGGGCGGCGTTGATTATCTGGGCCAGTTCCTGAACCACTTTCACGGTGCTGTTGACCAGCCGGATAAATTCCGGTTCGAGCCGGCTTAATTCGTCCGATTCACCCTTGGCCCGGGCCAGATAGATGGCCAGATTGAGGGCGAGATCCTTGACCTCATCGTTGAGGGCGTCGACCTGGTCGACTATCTCCGAGTCGATCACCTGACGGGGTTTCTTAGTCACA
>CAYPYM010000080.1:4058-8896 GCA_964414435.1 uncultured Ignavibacteriales bacterium
CGCGCGGCAATTCGACATAGACCACCGGCGTCTCATTATCCAGATAGGTGAGGCCGAAATCGCCGCCGTGGTACTTGAGCGTCTCGCCGGCGACCAGCACGGGGAGTCGCTGGGACGATGTCTGGCGCACGAACAGCTGTTCCAGAGACCGTTCGAGGCAGTGCCGGTGCCGCTCGGGACAGACAAAGGTCATAGTCAGGCGAAGGCGATCGGTGTGACACTCGGTGCGGACCTCGATCCGTACCCGCGGCGGCACTTCATCAAGGGCCACCGTCATCAGATGGGTCAGGGCATTGGCCAGCTGGTCGCGGTTGCCGTAGGCGGGCATCCGTTCCGGCCCGGACGAGAGATGCAGCCGCGGCTGGGTCTCCCCCGCCCGGCCGAGGAGGCTCTCGACCGCCTGACTGACAAGCACCGAGAAATCGAAGACCTGGTTGGTCTCGTGGCTGGCCGACGCGAATCGCAGGACCTGTTCAAGCACGAGGTCGCTGCGTTTGATTTCGGAGGCGATTATCTGCAAGTATTCCCGGTGCTCATCGGTCGTCGACGACTCGAGCATCAGGTTGACGAACCCGCCGATAATAGTGAGCGGATTGCGCAGTTCCTGGGCGACCGCCGAGGTCAGCTCGCCCATCACCGACATCTTCTCCGCCCGCACGATCTGGTCCTGGGATTCGGCCAGGCGGCGGTTGGCCCGCTCCAGTTCGCGGGTACGGCGGCGTTCGGTCTCGAACAGGCGGGCGCGCTGGATCGCCACGGCGGCCTGGTCGGCGAGAATCTTGAGCACCCGTACGGCGTCATCGATAATCGGCGCCTGGGTGATGTAGTTGTCGGCGGCGAGCAGGCCGAGACAGATACCTTTGCTGATCAGCGGCACGACCGCCACGTTGCGGGTGCCGAGCCGGTCGAGCACGGCCATCGTGACCGGATCGATCTCTTCGGCGCGCTCGAGATTGGCCCAGCCGCCGTGATCGCACAGGTTGGCCAGGAGCGATTCGACGTGGAGGTCGATCGTGAGTCCCTTGATGCGGTCGCTGAGCGGGTCGGTGTTCGAACCGCTGCCGATGCTGTCGCCTTCAAGCAACTGCCCGAGCGAGAGATGCATGCCGTCGAGGCGCTGCCAGATGTGGCCGGCTTCCTCGGGCGACGACGGACCGACGGCCATATGACCGGTCAATTCGTGGCGGCTGTCATCGTAGAGGAACAGGAAAGCCCGGTTGAAGCCGAGTCCCTGCGAGGCGGTGGCGCCGGTCAGAATCGCACGGAGAATGTGCGAGAGCTCAAGCGACGACGAGAGCGCCGCCGCAATCTCGGCGAGAATATGAAGTTCCTCGCGGGCGCGGATTGTTCGGTCGGACGCCTTGTCGATTTCCTGTACGATGCAGAGCACCGTTTTCCCGCCGCCGTTCGGCGCCGGCGCGGCACTCAGATTGACCAGCATGTGGCGGTTGAGCCGGTTGGTGGCACGGAACCGCCGACGGACATACCGCACCTCACCGTCGATAATGGCATCGAACTGTTCGAAGAGACCGGTTTGAAGCGAGCGATCGAGGTTGCTGATATGCAGCTCGTCCCAGGGCGTGGTATGGTCCACCCCGAGGACTTCCGAGGCCGAATCGTTGAATTCGACCAGGTAGCCCTGGCGATTGAGCCGAAACATGCCGATTCCGAAGCGGTCGAGCTCGGCCGCCAGCACGCGAATTCGCGAGGTAGGCGAGTCGGCCGGAGTCGAGACGCCGGTCGTTGTCGCCGGCAGCCGGTTGACGACCTCGGACTGATTCGAGTTGTGGCCGCTGTCTGTCGGTCGGCCCGCGTTGTCAGTTCCCCCCTGGAGAGCCCCGTCGGTGATGTCCGACAAAACCTTCATGGCACCTTCCTACCTGATCCGTACCACCGTGCCGACCCGCTTCACCAACCGGCCGCTGAGTTCCGTCTCGAGCTGGTTGAAAAACGTCTGTTTGTCGGCCGCCGCAATCTGCAGGTCCGGATCGTTGATGTCGTCATCCATTGTAGCCTGAAAAACGCGCGGTCCCGGCTTTTCGACCCGGAACGGTTCGGCCAGAAGCAGCCGTCGCCGGGTCACGTCGACCACGCGCAGTTCCCCTTCGATAACCCCGACCGTCTGGTACCTGTGAAATACCAGTGGGAGGTGGAATGTCTTTTTGGTCTCCAGCCGTTCGTCGTCGACCAGCACGAGCACGAGGTAGTGTCCGCCGACTTCAAGCCCCCAGTCGGTCAGCGAATCGACATCGTATACCGCCCCCGGAAAGGCCGGCCCGGCGGCAGCCCGCGCGGCGACCGGCTCGATCCGGACACTCTCGCGGCGCGTGAAGGTGCGGATCAGCTCGGTTTCGAGGCGGCTGTCGTTCCAGGGCGCAGGCGGGCAGTCGACATACAGCAGGAGATCGTGATCACCGTTGCCGTTGCCGTTGGTCATGAACGACGGCGGCGGCGAGCCGGCGCCGGAGAGAACCAGCGCCGCGATCAACAGGAGCGGGATATGGAGGCGGCGATCAGCCACGGCTTCCGTCCTGCTCGTGATAGAGGTACTTTTCGAGGGCGCTCTGAACCGTTCCCTGGAAATCGTTCAGCGAGTCGCCGAGCAGATCAAGTTCGGCCCGCGAGAGCTTGTCTTCGAGCTGCTGCCGGGTGATGAATTCGATACCGCTGAGGAATACGTCCTCGTCCTGCTCGGTCCGCTTGACCAGCCCGAGAACGTTGTCGAGGTCCTCGACCTCCTGGAGGCGGAAACGCATCGAGACGATGTCGCCGTCGTTGAGGGGCTGGTCGATTTCGACCAGGACGCCGCCGGCGGAGATGTTGAGAATCGTGCCCTCGATCAGGTAGCGATCCTCGTGCGGCCAGAAGTTGCCGAAGATGTCCTTGACGCGGCGCATGCCCATCGGCGAGGAGATCTCGATCCGGACGAAGCGGCGCTGGTTGTCGGCGCTTACCTTGAACGGCTTGCGCGCCCTGACGGTCGACGTCGACAGTTCGACATCGGAAACGAAACGGGCTTTGGTATCCTTCTTCATATTCAGCTCCTGCTAATCAGTAGTTGTTTTCGTGCATCCATGCGATCAGTTGCCGGTTCATGTCCGCCCGCATCGCTTCATCGTAGGCGAACACCGCCGCCGGCATCTGCCGGATCGTGGCGAAAGCGAAATGCTTGCGCCGGTTTTCGCGCGGAATGAATTCCACGCCGACATGCCAGCGGCCGGTCTCGACCGGTATCGAATAACGCACCTGTCCGAGAATGAGCGACGGGAACGACGCTTCGGTACAGGCGACATTCATAAACACGTAAGTGGGGTACTCGAGCGCCGAGGTGAACGAGAGCAGGATCCCGCCGCCGGAGATGTTGACCGTGTCGGTCTGCATCCAGCGGAGCATCGAGAGCGTCTTGTTCGAGAACGTGGCCATCGGCAGGGTGGCCATGCGCACCGTGCGCACGAGGGGAATCCGGCGGAAACGACGGCGCAGTAGCGGCACGACCTTGTCGCCGAGGCTGATCTTGCAGCTGCCGCCTTCGGTCCGGTGCACCGTGGCACGAACCGAGACCGGTTCTCCCTTGTACAGGACCTGGACGATAATCTGCTGGTTGTTCACGAGATTGTCGATCAAGCCGGACGATCCGCTGCGGTCGACCGCGATGGTATTGCCGCTGGCGACCACCACCTTGCTGGCCAGCGGCTTGCCGGGGAACTGATCGGCGAACAGCGTAACCTTGTGACCGACCAGGGTCGAGAAGTCGAACCGGGCGATATCGACGCCTTTGATCGGCTCGCCGGCCGTGCTCTGTGCTTCCGCTGCACTCATAACAGCCCTTTCTGCCGCATCCGGACCTGCTCCTGGAAAATGTAATTGACCAGCTTGTTCTGCATCGTCTGGTCGAAATAGGAAGCTGATTCAGGCAGGAGGCGGCGTTGCCCCTCGTTGAAGAACTTGGGGATCTGCTCCGAGCGGACGAATTCGATTCCCGCCCTGAGCGCTCCCTTGTCCGATTCGGTGCGGCGGCAGACGGCGCCGAGCGCCAGCGGCAGGCCGACCTCACCGAAGAATTTCATTTTGACCAGCAGGAGATCGCCTTTCTTCAGCGACACCGGGGCTTCGATCAGCATTCCGCCGCCGCTGATATTGATCGATCGCGTCTGCCGCCATTGGAGCGACTGATGAGTCGTATCCTCGCCGACTCGGTCGGGCACGAGGGCGATCGAAAACACCTTCATCATGTCGATGCGCACGAACTGACGGCGCTGCACCCGCCGGACATCGCCCGGAGCGGTGATGACATACCGCCGTCGCTCGCCTTCGCCGGCTACCGTGATAGTCGTGTGGAACTCGTAGACGGCGTCGCGGCGGGTCAGCAGGACGGTGCAGTCGCTGCCGTTGCGCATGAGCGTGCCGCCGGCGAGATACTCCGGCGCGCTGACAACCAGACCGTCGCGGGCGAAATCCTCGATCCGCGCCAGGTAGCGGCCGGCTTCCGACCCCTCACCCACGTAGATCTCGATTTTCTCCCAGAGCTTGATCGGCTCGATTGCGTTTTGCAGCGCGTATTGCACGAATCGGCGTCCTTTCGGTCAGGCGGTCTGGAGTGATTCCATGTTGCTCTTGCCCTGCTCGATCGCGAGTTCGAGGATCTTGCGAGCGAGGGCGGTCTGCGATTTGTCGTTGCGATTACGGTAGATGAATTCCTGGCCGTGCTTGATCGTGCTGTTGAAATACTCGCGGGCGGTTTCGTAGTCGCCGATACGCCGCGACAGCTCCGCGATCAGGTACGACGCCTGCATCTGCTGATTGCCGGGGGCGATCCCGCGGCCCTCGATATAAGCCTG
>CAYPYM010000081.1:0-8867 GCA_964414435.1 uncultured Ignavibacteriales bacterium
TGGGTCTTGAGGGAGGCAAGTTCATAGTCAGTCTCGGCCTCAAGTATAACGTCAAGGCGCTGATCGGACAGGGCTGGGAGTTGCTCGAGCGCAATTTCGACAAAACCACCCAGCTCGTCAAAGACTTTCTCAGTTTCGCCAAGGGAAGGCAGCCCGAGGCGCGCATGGTCGATCCGAATGCGCTGGTGCAGGAGATTGTCGATCTCTACTACGAGGTCGCCCGCAAGGCGGGGATCGAACTGCGCAGCGCGCTCGACCCGAAAATCGGCCGGGCCCCGCTCGACCCGGACGGCATCCACACCTGCCTGACCAACCTCGTGTCGAACGCGATCGACGCCTGCCAGATGAGCGACAAACCGGGCCGCTGGGTGGAAATTCGCACCCGCCGCCGTCCCGGCCTGCTCGTATTCGAGGTCGCCGATAACGGCGAGGGCATGGACTATGAGATAAAGCGAAAGATATTCACGACCTTCTTCACGACCAAGGGCGGTGAGGGAACCGGACTCGGCCTGCTCACCACCCGCAAGATCGTGCAGGAGCACGGCGGCAAGATCGTGGTCAACTCCCGTCGTGGCGAGGGGGCGCGGTTTCGTATCGAGCTGCCGCGCCGTCGCCTGACCGCTCTGCTGAAGGCCGGCAAACAGAAAGACGAAACGAAGCGCATAACATAGACAGGAGCAGATTATGGCTCAAGCACCGAACAAAACGATCCTCGTGGTCGACGACGAACCGGATGTCCGCGCGTTTCTCAGCGCCGCGCTGATCGAGGCCGGGTTTACGGTCGTGACCGCGGGCGACGGTTTCGAGGCGCTCGAACGGGTCAACGAGGCGATCCCGGATCTCATTTCGCTCGACCTGGTCATGCCCGGCAAGTCGGGCGTGAAGTTCCATCGAGAGCTGAACAAGAACAAGCGCTGGGCACGCATCCCGGTGCTGATCGTCACCGGCCACGCCCGCGACGACCTCGGCCGGGCCGATCTCAAGGAACTCGCCATGTCCGGCCCGGGGATCTATCTCGAGAAGCCGGTCAAGCCGGAGAACTATATCGCGGCGATCAAGCGCATTCTCGGAATCGAATCCACCAGCGACGAGTCCGCGCTGGCCGAAACGGTCGTACTCCAGAGCGAGGTGAAGAATCTTGTCGACGATGCCGATCCGGAGACCCTCCGACGGCTCAAGGAAATGCTCAGACGCGAAAAACAGTCCTGAAAGGATGTGATAGCATGGCAAAGAAAGTACTGATCATCGATGACGAGGCCGATATCCGCACGTTTCTCGAAACGCTGCTGAAAGAAAACGGCTTCGAAACGACCACCGCGGGCGACGGTGACAAGGGCTGGGAGGTGGTTCAGAAACTGCACCCGGATGTCATCACGCTCGACATCATCATGCCGCACGAAACGGGCGTCAAGTTCTACCGCCGGCTGCTCAAAGACGCCACCCTGCAGCATGTCCCGGTGATCATCCTGAGCGGGGTCACGCGCTACAAAGAACTGTTCGCGCGGGATCACAAGACGATGTCGCGGCCGTTCGCCTTTGTCGAGAAGCCGATCGTGCCGGAGCAGTTGATCGAGAAGGTGAACGAAGCGCTCGCGTTCAGCGAACAAGTCTGACTGCCTCGTAGTGAGTCCGGGCGGTGCGGGGGCGATCCCCGCATCGCCCCGATCATGCCCGCCGTAGTCACCGTCCCTCGGCAAGGTAGTGCAGCATCGCGCCGACATGATTGATCGGTAGCGAGTAATGACCCTCCCCCTCCAGAACCTCGAGATGAAAGTTCCGTAGCGGCTCCACGACATCCCGCACGGCGTTGATCGGGCAGAGATGATCCTGTGCACCATGCCACCACCGGACCGGCATTTCAATATCGGCGGCGGTGAATCCCCAATCAGAAGTCAGCAGGCGGAGATCGCGATAAAGTCCTTTCGCGGGACCATGAAAAGACTCACGGATTGATCGCTCAATGAGAATGCGAGTATCCCGGTTGCCCAACGCTTGTCGGTCGTGCGGCCGCAGGTTCCATTGAAGCAGGCGAAGAAAGTCAATACGGCCCCCGACCTTGAGAGCACTGCGGGCGATCCGCAGAGAGAACAGCGCGACACCGGGAATCCTGTCCTCAAGGCGTGATCCGATCCGAAAGAACGGTGCGACCTCGCGGCTCGTGCGCAGCCACTCGGGGTGCGGCACCCCCGAACCGATAGCCACCCTATTCACGCGGTGCGCCAGACGCAGGGCGCAGGCCAGGGTGTACGGGCAACCACCCGAAACACCCAAGAGGCCGAATCTGTCAAGACCGAGCCGATCCGCCAGTTTCTCGATCTCGCCGGGCCAATCGAGGATTTGCCGCCGGGGTTCGAACGGCGTGCCGCCCATGCCGGGCCGGTCCGGGGCGATGATGCGAAGTGACAGATCCCGCGCGGCCCGGTCGCCAATCGCCGCGTCGAATCGCGAGCCCGGCCAGCCGTGAAAGTAGAAAATCGGTCGACCGTCCGGTTGGCCGTACTCGGCGAAGCTCAACGTCGTTTCTGGAGGCGTCGTGCGGTCAGGGTGCGTCATCCGAAGCCCGTCCGATCTTTGCCGGCGCTTGATTCCATCGGTTGAGGGGCAATCGAAATTCCGGCCGGTGCGTTTTCGATAAACCCGTTAGAGGATTATATCATCAACCCCGCGGCGGGGCAAAGACTAAGATTTGAAGCGCCGAACGGGGCCGACAGTATCGCGGCGGGCATTTCGACGTTCATCGGCCCTCAGCCACTCATGCCGAAACCGAATCAGCTCCGCCGCAGAAACGCCAGCGTCCGTTCCCAGGCCAGCGTCGCCGCCGGTTCGTCGAATGCCTGCACCTGATCGGGCTCGAAAAACCAGTGACCGGTGCCGGCATAGTGATGGAACTCGACCGGCCGACCGGCCTTTTTCAGGGCCGCCTCGAGCGCATCGGCCTGCTCCCTCGGTTCATACGGGTCGTTCTCGGCGAAATGGCCGAGATACGACGCCTTCGCCCTGCCGAAATCGGCCGGGCCGGTACCGTAGAAGAGAACCACCGAGTGAACGTGATCCGGATCGGCCGCCGACAGATCGACCGCATAGAAGGCGCCGAGCGAAAAACCGATCACCGCCAGGCCGCCTTCCGGCTGCCCGCCGTGCTCGAGCAGGAACGAAGCGGCCTCGGCGATCTCGACGCGGGCCCGATCGACATGGGCGTCGACCTCACCGCCGAGTTTCTCCGCCTCGGGAATGGTCGCCGCCACCTTCCCATGATAGAGGTCGGGTGCGAAAACAAAAAAGCCGGCTTCGCCCAGCCGATCGCAGAATGTCTTCATCGTGTCGTTCAGCCCCCACCAGGCGTGGAGGACGAGGACGGCGCCGCTCCGATCGCCGGCGGGTGCCGCAAGATAGCCGTCGGGTTGCACAACGGACATAACAGTCTCCTTGCATCGACCGGTCGACGGGCCATAAATCACAGACGCCGCCGATCTATGTTTGGTGTCTCGTCAGTATACCACCTGAGACACCGGCCGCAATCACATTCTCGACCGCAGGCGCGGTCAGACGACCATAGACAGTTGCAGCATCAGGACGATCACGGCCAGGAGCGCGCGAATCGTGTTCCCCGTCTCCCACGGCCGCCAGATCGCGCGGGCGTTCTCCGGCGGGCCGGAGACGCTCCACGTCATGAGCTTCTTGTTGATCGGCACGTTGACCGTGAGGGTGACGGCGAAGATGACCACATGGCCGGCAACCGCCGCGGCGAGGAGGGGCCAGTGACCGGCGGAGGGACCGCCGCGCAGTTCGAAGAGCCACGCCGCGCCGCTCAGAATCGCGGCGATCTGCAGGATCGGCATGAACTTCACGTAACTCCGGTGGACCACCTGCTGGAACTGCACGAACGATGAAACCGGAATCGTGGGAAGCGCGAGGCTCGCCCCGAGGCGGTTGCCCGCGAAGATACCGGCCAACAGCCCGGTCGACAGCAGCGAAATGAAACTGATGACACAGAGAGTCGCCATACGCATTCTACTCCCGGCCGCTACGGCCGCATGACGATCGGTTCTCAGCAGCGGGTTTCCGGTGTGGAATCGTTCGCCGGACAGAGTGAATCCGGCGACCCCGGGTCGAACCTTCCTGCTATACGGAAGGTCTCTTGATGTTTGATTGAGTTTTCGTACGCGGGTCGAAAATTTTGGCCCGGTGAGTTCGGCCGACCCCGGCCTACGCCGAATGGGGTTTCATCAATTCATCGAAATAGTCGCGCAGGCTCTCATCCGGTTCCAGCGCCAGTTCATCCCGCAGCCGGCGCTCGTAATCACGGTACATCCGCATCGCGTTCAGGGTGCGGGCCTGCGCCACGTAGACCTGCAGGAGCATCCTGACTCCGTCGGTCCAGACCGGGTCAAAACTCAGCGCCTTCTCCATCACCGCCGCCGACTCATCAAGCGCTCCCTGCTTCAGAAGCAGCCGGGCCAGTTGCAGCGAGGACCGCTGGTACAGCGCCTGGAGGCGTTCGCGCGGTTCGATCGTGAAAGCGTCGTACGGCAGCATCGGAAGCAGCTGCCCGTAGTAGATGGCCAGAGCATCGCGATACGCGCCGATGCGGTCGTCCGGTGCGGCGGTCATCGAAGCTTCGAGGCGCGAGCACTCCTCGACCCGCGACGTGAACTCCAACAGATCGACATACGATCCCACGGGCAGGTCCAGGCCGTAGTGCTGGTCGACATAGGTGACATGCGACCGGCCCCGGGGTTCGCCGTAAGGGTCGAGCGCCCGGCGAAGGTCCTTGGCCGCCGTACGCAGATTGGCCCGGCTTTTGTCCGGGTCGCCGTCCGGCCAGAGTTCCTCCATGAGCACTTCCCCGTGCACCGAACGCGGATAGGCCACCAGCAGGTGCTGGAGGAGCAGTCGCGAGGAAGAACGCCCGAATTGCACCGATCTTCCCTGGCAGCTTACGGAGAACCCGCCCAGCACGCTGATCCGCAGGGCGGGCAGCGGGACATCAAGAAGAAACGAGCGGTAGTTCCGTACCGCCGCCCCGGCTTCATCGGTCATCACCTTCGCGGCTCGGTCGAGATGGGCCGACAGCCCTCGCACCGAGAGCCGCACCGCCCCCTCGAGCAGACGGGTTCGCTCTTCGGCCGTCAGTTTCGCGGATTTCAACTCGGCATCAAATGCGGAAGTGAGATCGATGAGGACCTCATCCGAGCGAAGCTGGTCGATCAGGTCCCATCCGATACCGAGGCGCACGGCCCGGGCCACCACAAACGCGGTGAGCGCGTCATTCGCCATCGGGTAGGTCCGCCACTCGATTTCACGCAGGGTCGAGAGGGCCTCCCGCAGCCGCTCCTTCTCAGACTCCGTTGTCGCATCCCTGCCGCCCGCCAGTGACATCAGGAATGCTCCGGTCGCGCTCCACGGGCGCAAGCCGCGTTCGGTCGCGTGCCGGGTGATTTCTACCGCGCATTTCCTGACAGCGGTTTGATTGCGAGGTTTGCCTGCCTTGGCCGCCTCCAGCGCTAGGTACATCAGCCGGCTTTCGCTGACCTGATCCCGACCGGGGATCTCTGTCCTGTCCACGAGCTCGATCGGCCGTCCATCGAGCAGACTGTGGTACTCGCCCAGCAGCCCCACTTCGGTTCCGGTGAAATGGCCGTACTCGCGCGCCGGTTTGTGTGAAGCCCGGATCAGCTTGATCCCTTCGTCGCGATCTCCCAGATGCCACAGGGCGAGGCCGCGAAAACGACCGAGATAGGCGTCATACTGCAGGCTGTAGCTGCCGAATTCGCGGGCTCGCGCGACAGCACGATCGAGATCGGCCAGAGCGCGCCGATAGTAACCCATCGCGAGGTGGATATTGGCCTGAACCATGTGAATCCTGGTCAGCTGGGTGGTAAAATCGAGCCGGAGGCATTCGGCGACGAGATCGTCCAGAATATCCAGCGCCTCGACCGAGCGGCCCAGCAGGTGCTTATAGAGAGCCTCATTCTGTCGGGCAATCACTCGCAATCGAGCGTATGGCTCCTCGACCAGGTCGGCCGCGGTCATTACATGTTGCACCGCTTCCCGCAGCCGGAGTTCCTGGTAGGCGGCGACCGCAAGCGTGTTCTGGAAAATCCCGAGCATCGTCGGGCTGAACCCGGTGATAGTATTCAGCAGGTCCCGGTGGGCCGAAGCGACGGCCGCGTAGAGCGGTTTCGTTTCGGTACTGACCCGCGCCCACCAGTAATTGGCCCAGAGACTCCCGTAATCTTCGACATCGTCACCGAACCGCTCGGGCTGCAGCTTGTCCGCGAGAAAGCGTATGCCTCCGCGGCTGTCTCCCGCGACGTTGAGAACGTTCGAAAACGTCTTGATATACGCCGGCCGCTCGTGGTACTCCTCGGGCAGTTGTTCCAGCCACTGACGTACGCGCCTCCAGCCGTGCTGGCCGTTGAGTTCCGACCATCTCGAACTCATCAGCTCCAGCGCCGTCGCGTGGTCTCCGACTTCCATAAGCAGTTCGATCGCCTCATAGGGCATAGACTCTTCCAGATAGCGCCCGGCCGCCTGGCGAAAGAGATCGGCGCGGATCTCGGGCGAAATCGTCCTGATGAGGGCGGACCGAAATGCCTGCCGCACCAGCCCGTGCAGGCGAAAGTGCCGGTGCTCATCGAGCACCTCCAGCGGCAACGCCGAGCCGGCGAGCCGGTCAAGATACGGCACGGCCAGCTTCGGATCGGGAATCACCGCCTCACACCGCGCGGGGGTCAGCACCTCGAAGAGTGAGGTCCGGCTCAGAAACTCGGCCAGATCGCCCGGAAGGTTGTCGTACAGTTCCTCCCGGACATAGCCCTCCATCGCGTCGCCGGGATCGGGAGAGGCGTCGTCCGCCGCTTTCGGAATCCGGCCGATCGATGATGCGGCTTTGGACAGAAGCCCGACCGAAACGCACCATCCCGAGGTCCGTTTCCAGAATTGCTCGATCTCCGTTTCCGGGAGGTTACCGCCCAGCCGCCGGTTCATGGCTTCCTGACACTCCGGGAGATTGAACGCCAGGTCGGCCGCGTCGATTCGGATGATGCGCCCCCGGGCCTGCTGTCGGCGTATCTTGAATGAAGGGGTCACCCGGGAGGTAATGATCAGTCTCAACCGTCCTCCGCAGGCGGCGGCGACCGCCGGCGGAATGACTGCAATCTCCTCGTTGCCGTCAACGCATTCCCAGTTGTCCAGAACGACCCATCCCTGGGAGCCCCGGTGCTGCTCGAATGCCAGGCCGATATCTTCGATGACGGTCTGGATCGCTCCGGCGGACACCTCTTCATCCGAGAGGGGTCCGATACCTTTGAGCGCGGGAACGACAGTGGACAGGGCGGCACAGAAGTATCGGAGAAACCGCGCCGTGGTGGTGTCGCGTCGGTCGAGATGGAGCCAGGCCCGCGACGCCGCATTGCGCCGGTCGATGAGCTGGCCGGCAAGGGTGGTTTTTCCATATCCGGCCGGTGCGACCAGCAGGATAAGATCGGCTTCAGGCGACTCCAGAACCTGGCGAAGGAGTCTGGGTCGCTCGATCGTGCCCGGGCCCGGGTGCGGAATGGTCAGCTTGCTCTGCAAGAGGTTGGACAATCGTAAAGCTCCCGCGTCTGGCGTAAGCAACAGTCACGGGCCGGTTTCGGTCGCGCTACCGCTGCCAAAAAACGCCTGAATCAAAGATAATTCGCCGAGACCGATTAAAAAAGGCAAATTTGCCCATTACCTGTCATTCGCCTGTCATTCGCGGCGCGATATTGCCTCCATGAAACAACGAACGCGCGCAGACCGCCGAAAGGTCGACAAGATCGAGCGGGTACTGCTGCAGATGGCCCGACGCGGGGATGACTGGGCCGGCAAGGCTACCTGCTTTGCCGGTCCCTCGGAGTTTCATTTCGACAGCCTCGCCGGCCTGTTTGAGTGGCTCAAGAAAAGAGCCCGGTCAGGGTGAATTATCAAGGGGAGGATCCCATGCAAGAGCTCAGATCACGGCTGTTATCGGTTGCACTGACATTGATGCTGCTCGGTGCGTGCTCGGACAACAATCCCACCGAACCGGCCCAGCCGGGTGTTCCGGTTGTGACCACGATAGCGGTCAGCGGGATATCCGAGACAAGCGCCCAGAGCGGGGGCACGATTACGTCCGACGGTGGCGCGGCGGTTTCGTCCCGCGGCGTCTGCTGGTGCACGAGTGTGACTCCCACCGTATCCGAAGACACCACCGACGACGGAACCGGCCCGGGTAGTTTCTCGAGCTCGATAGCCGGGCTCGCCGCCGGTACTACCTACCAGGTGAGGGCCTACGCCACCAACAGCGCCGGCACCGGCTATGGGGACATTCTGTCCTTCACGACCACCGCGCCGCTGTACCTGACCGTGTCCAGCACCTTTGATACGGTCTCCGACGGTTGGTCGGTGTCGGGCGGCGCTCTCTATCGCCGGGAATCCGGCGGCAATCCCAACGGATACGTGGAATTCGAAGACAATGAGGATCAGTGCGGGTATTTCCTTTCGCCGCCCAAGTTCCACGGCGACCTCAGCGGCTACGATCAGGGTACGCTCAGCTTTGACTTGGTGAACACCGCCGACAACGGCGGAACCATGCTAAGCTGTTATGGCTCGATCCGGCTGAGTTCGGGGGCTCTGTACGCCGAGACAAATGTCGTCCCCTACGACTCGTTTTTCACCGATTGGACGTCTTTCTCGATCCCGATGACGGCCGAAGCCTGGGGGGTGGAACCGGCCCAGTGGGATTCGATCCTGGCCAACGTTACCGATCTCATCATCTATATGGATGCCCAGATGGCGTATGCCGATCGGACGGGACTGGATAACTTCTGTATCACATCGGTTGATCTCAACGCCGAAAAGAA
>CAYPYM010000082.1:0-8835 GCA_964414435.1 uncultured Ignavibacteriales bacterium
CCGCCCGGGGCGGGTCCGGTCCGATTTCCTCGGCCGAGCTTTCCGCCGTCTCCCTTCTTATGCTCTCCGATTTATATTGAATATTGGGTCACCCTGCAGGATATTACCGGTAGAAGAAACCCCGCGGCCGTTGGCCGAGGGGCAGGTGTGGGAGGTGCATGATGCCGTTCTGTCCCAAATGTCGATTCGAGTATGAGGCCGGCACCAAAGAGTGCCCGGACTGCAACGAGAAGCTCGTTGATGTCCTGCCGCCGGAGCCGGCGGAATTCGCGCCCGATTCGGAATATAAGAACTGGATCCCCCTGGCGCGGTTGACGTCGGAGCAGTACGCCGAAATGATCGAGGAGCGCCTCGAACAGGTTAATATCCCGGTGGTGATCCTCTCCGCGACCGGGCATTTCGGAATGACCGGTCAGATGGGGCCGACGTCGTTTAACCCGGCGGGGAGCTGGTACCAGGTCATGGTGCCCGAAGAATTCGCGGCCGATGCCGATATCGAAGGACAGGCGCTGCTCGGCGACGACTGGGTCAAGGCGCGCCTGGTCGATATCGACGAAGAAGATTCCTGACCGCCACCGACCGATCGCGATACCGCTTGACAGCAGCTTTCCGGCCCGGTAACATGGGTCGTTCGCGAGTGAACGAACGACCGGCGGAACCGTTTGGCCGGCTCGGTCGTTTAAGATAACGCATACCCGGAAATTCACACAAAGGACAGGCAGCCGTGGCCCGACGTTTAGCGTATGACGAATTCATCGAAGTAAGACACTCGCGGATCCAGGGGTGGGGCGTGTTCGCCCGTCGCCGCATTTCCAAAGGCCGCCGTATCATTGAATACACCGGCGAATTGATGACTCATGAAGAAGTCGACGAGAAGTACGATGATGAAATGCAGGAGCGCCACCATACCTTTTTGTTCGAGGTCGATGAATTCACGGTCATCGATGCTTCGCACAACGGCAACGAGGCGCGCTATATCAATCACTCCTGCCAGCCCAACTGCGAGGCGGTCAACGACGACGGCCGGATCTTCATCGAGGCGATCAAGAACATCCAGCCGGGGGCCGAACTGACATACGACTACCAGTACGATCTCGATGAACCACTGACGCCGCAGTTGAAGCGAAAATACCCGTGTCACTGCGGTGCGCCCGGCTGCCGGGGAACCATCCTCAAACCGAAAAAGCGCGGAAAGAAGCGCTGACCGACTTAATTGATTTACGCGCAGGGGTAAGCGAAATGATTTCAGGCGATGAGCCCGAACCGAACGTACGGATTATCGAGTTTCGGACGAAGCACAAGGCGGCGTTCAAAAAACTGAACCTCGAATGGCTCGAGAAGTATTTCGAGGTGGAGCCGTATGACCGGATTATCCTCGAAGACCCCCTGAATGAGGTCATCAAGCGGGGCGGCGTCGTCTTCATGGCGGTGGTCGACGACCTTCCGGTCGGCACCTGCGCGTTGCTCAAACACACCCCGCTGAAATACGAACTCGCCAAAATGGGTGTCTCCGACGCTTTTCAGCGGCACGGTATCGGCCGCATGCTTGTCGAAACGGCGATTTGCAAGGCCCGTGAACTCGGCGCCGACACGCTCGTGCTGGCGACCAGCCCCAAACTCGAGGCGGCCAACCGACTCTATTCGCGTATGGGCTTCGAGACGGTCTCCGACGACGTCATCGGGCCGCTGCCGTATGTCCGCCATTCTATCGTCATGGCGCTCGAACTGACGAGCCGCCCGTAGCCAGCCCCGCCCCGCATCCAATTTCCCCCGGGCACTTTCATGGACCGACACCGGTTATACCGGCAGGAGAAACCGATGAAGGCACGAATCATCTGGCTGGTTATTCTGCTGGCGGCGGTGCTGGTCTGGGCGGCCGCGGCCGGTTACGAACCCGACGACACCGGGCAGTCGGGACACGCGGTAAAGACGAAGGAGTCGGGTAAGATGGCAACAGCGATGTTTGGCGCGGGATGTTTTTGGGGAGTAGAGGCGGCGTACCGCCAGATTGAAGGGGTGACGGCGACCGCAGTGGGGTACGCCGGCGGGGCAGTCGACAATCCGACCTACGAGGACGTCTGTTCCGACACGACCGGCCACGCCGAAGTGGTCCAGGTGACGTACGACCCGTCGCGGGTATCGTACGAGAAGCTGCTCAATGTTTTCTGGGAGAATCACGATCCAACCCAGGTCAACCGCCAGGGGCCGGACTTTGGTTCGCAATACCGGTCGGTGATCTTCTATTACGATCCGGCGCAGCAGAAGGCCGCGGAGGCCTCGAAGAAGAAGCTCGAAGAAAGCGGTACTTACAAGCGGCCTATCGCGACCTCGATCGAGCCGGCGCCGACATTCTGGAAAGCTGAGGAGTATCATCAGCAGTATCTGGAGAAGCGGGGACTCTCAACCTGCCGGATCAAGTAGGTCAGGATGCGGCTCGGATATTCGATGTGACAGCGTAAGGGCCTGTAAAAAAGCAAGATAGAGCCTGTCGGGATTCCCCGGCGGGCTCTCTTTTTCGGTGGGAAGCGAACTCTGCGGGGAAAAGAAAAGTGTGGACGTCGGCAAAAGTTTGTGTTATTTTTCACAAGCTCTGCCGATACTAGGCAGGGGAAGAAGTGTCTCGGAATGGCATAACAGGAACGTCAGGACCGGATAGAAGATATGCAGACAGTCCGTTCGGTAGATGAAGTAATCAACTCAACCCTGCTCAAACCCGGCAGTATCGTATACACGTCGGGCAACGCCGCCACGCCGCAGGTGATCCTCGAACACCTCGCCCGTGATCTGTCGATCACCGACATCGACCTGTACAGCGTGCTCCTGCTGGGCGATCGCATCAAGCCGCTCTTCGGAGAAGAGCGCTGTCAGACGCTGACTCATCGAGTCATTTTCAACGGCCAGATCAGCCAGGAGGCGGTCAACAAGGGCTGGGCCAAATACCACCCGATGCATCTGGGCGAAATCCCGAAACATCTGCTCAACTGCATCCGACCGAATATCGTGTTCGTTTCGGTCGCGGGGCCGGACAACGGCGGCTATTACAGTCTCGGCACGACGGTCGAGGGGGTGCTGACGGCGATCCGTTCGGCGCGCCGTCAGGGCGGACTCGTGATCGCCGAGCGCAACGCCCGGATGCCGTTCGTGATGGGCACGACGATTCCGGAAGCGTATATCGATTACCTCATCGACGCCGACTACGAACTGCCGCACACCCCGGTCCGCGAGCCCGATGAGCGGGCGCGGCGGATCGGTGAAATTATCGCGGCGCTCTACGTACAGGACGGTTCCGGCAACACGCCCGGGACGACGCTCCAGTACGGGATCGGCGAGGTGCCGGAGGCGGTCACCGATGCGATCCTCCGCAAGGGGGTGAAGGACCTCGCTATTCACACCGAGCTGCTGGCCGGGGCGATGATCAAGCTGATCCGGCAGGGGGTGGTAAGTAATCGCTGGAAACACAAGATCAACTTCGCCGTCTCTTCGATATTCCTCGCCGAGAACCAGGAGCAATACGACTGGTTGCACTACAACAGCGCGATCCAGAGCCGACCGTCGGATTACACCAACTCCGTGTTCCAGATCGCCGAGATGCCGAACATGGTGACGATCAACAGCGCGATCGGGGTCGACCTGCACGGGAATATCTGGGCCGACTCGCTCGACGCCCGCCGGATCTACAGTGGGGTCGGGGGACAGGCTGATTTCATCCGCGGTGCCCAGTACTCCGAGGGAGGCAAGGCGATCATCGCGCTGAAATCAACCACGCGTGACGGTACGCCGAAGATTGTCGACCGCTGTCCGGCGGGCATCACGACCACGGCAATCCCGGCCGACCATGTCATTATCGTGACCGAGCACGGGGCGCTCGACCCGTGCGGGCTGAGTCTCGGTGAGCGCGCGGTCGGGATTGCGCATCTGGCCGACCCGGCTCAGAAAGAAAACCTGATGCAGGTGATCCACGAGAACCCGGCGTTTCACAAACCTGATCTCGCGCTGCATAAGGGGATGCCCGGTTTCACGCCGTACGAAAAGGCGGCGACTGCACTGGGGTAGGGGACGCCTCCGGCTCGGGCCCGTAGCCGTCGCACACGGCGACGTTGACAAAAAGACCTCGCGGCCTATATTACAGTAGAAAAATCACAACGAGTCAGCTTTCTTGAAGCGGACCCTGGTCTCAGGAGGGGTGCCATGTTCCGAACTGCCTCGATCGCTTTCAGCCTGGTTCTGCTGTCTCTCACGGCAGCATTCGCCAACCACAAAATCGTCCCCGTCACGGCCCCCACGATTCAGGCTGGTATTCTGGCCTCGGCCGACGGCGACACGGTTCTGGTGTTGCCGGGAACGTACACCGAGAATATCAATTTCTCCGGCCACAGCGTCCTGGTGAGGTCGATGGCCGGACCCGACTCGACCTTCATCGCACCAGCCGATCCCAATGTGACCACAGTTACGGCGGCAACGGGCGAGCAGAGCCCGGCCGGTATAATGGGATTCACCATTCGCAACAGTGGCCTGAGCACGACGGTGGCGGTTGCCTGTCTCGGCTTTTCGGTTACCGATAACATCTTCTACGACAACATCCCGTCTGTTACCAATCCCCTTACGGTGATCCGAGTCGAAGGCCCTGCCGAGATCGCTTACAACACGTTCTACAATAACCACGGGATAAACTGCATCTACGCGTCGGATAGCTGCCGGATCGTCAATAACACGTTCGATCACAACGCCCGCGGGGTGTATTCGACCGATCCGAGAACGATCCTCGTGAACAATATCGTGACCAACTGCACCGAGTATACCGTAGTCGGCGATTACGGACTGGCTGATTACAATCTCATATGGCCGGGCGGCCAGAGGTCAACTACCGGTGAGCACGGCTTTGTCGAGGATCCCGATTTTGTCAACGCGGCGGGGCACGACTACCGGCTGGACTATCTTTCGCTCTGTATTGAATCAGGTAGTCCCGAGCCGGCCTATGCGCCTCCCGGAGGCGGACCGCCGAATATCGGGGCGCATGGTTACGGCGGCAGCCTGGTCCTGCCGCTTCCGGTACGGATGCTTGCCGGCGGTAACTTACTTATGCGTATGCCCGATTCGCTGCCGACCTTCTCATGGCACTTTTTTGAGCCGGGCTCAACACAGACGGCCTACCAGATCGAGTGCGGCACCGACAACAACTGGACGAGCGCCGAGCTGTGGACCTCGGGCGAAGTTGGTTCGTCCGACACGGTCGCCGCTTACGGCGGGCCGCCGCTGGCGTACGGCGCGGTCTATTTCCTCCGGATGCGGGTGCACGACGGTGTGTCCTGGGGTGCCTGGGTCGAACGCGAGATGACTATGAATGGATTGCCCCCCGCACCCATGGCGCTCTATCCTCTCGACAGCGCCAGCACCAGTGTCTCCTCGACCGGCATGGGGGCCGAAACGGTGGCCGATCCTGACGGCGACACGCTCTGGTATGACTTCACGATCTACGCCGACTCCAATCTGACGATGCCGGTGTTCACCGCGCTTGATGTCGAGACGAGACTACCATATACGAAATCTCCGATCTGCACGATCCTGGATGACGGCAAGACTTATTGGTGGCGGTGCCTGGTGCATGATCGGTATGGCGGCGGGGTATATTCCGAACCGCACATGTTCGTCACGCACTCGACTCCAACCGTCCTTGATGCGCCGGCGCGGTTTGCCCGGATCCAGGGGGCGCTCGAGAACGCCGCGGACTTCGACACGATTCTGGTAGCCCCCGGGACGTATAGCGAGAATCTGAACACGGTGAACCGCAAAGTTGTGCTGCGGTCATCGGCCGGGCGTGAGGTGACGATTCTCCAAGCGGAAAACACCGGTTGGAATGTCATTGCCGTGGAATCGACCACCGACAGTCTGCCGCTTATCGACGGCTTCACGATTCGGGGGACGATGTATGCGCCGGGCGTGCTGCAGAATGGAGGGATCCTCCAGAACTGTGACATTAACACCTGCCGCTCCCACGACGGGGCCGGCGTCCGTACCGGTTCGCAGCACGCCGTTGTCCGCAACTGCCTGATTCACGACAACACCGCGACCATATTCGGCGGCGGCGTATATGTCAATCGTGGCCGCGTAGAGGGTTGTCGGATTTACAACAATCAGGCGGAGTATGGACAGGGCATCAGTATCGCATACGGGGCGACGGTAATTGGAAACCTCATCTACAACCACCACGGGAGCACAGAAACGGCGGCAGCGATCTCTGCGGGATCGGCCCCGGTAGAACTGTACAACAATACGATCGTGGGTAACACCTACGGGGTGGTACTGCAGGACGGGAGCGAGGCGAAGGTCTGGAGTAACATCATTGCTTTCAACGAGCAGCTAGGCTATAAAGACACCTACAACCAGGCTTCCCTTCAGAACAATGATCTGTACGGCAACGGACTCGGTGACGATCACTTCGACTGGCACGGCATCAGCGCCGATCCGATGTTTGTCGATACCGCCGCCCACGACTATTCATTACAGATATCCTCGCCCTGCATCGACGCCGGCGGGCCGGCTTCGCTCGGGCTGGATCCGGACGGCACCCCGCGCGACATCGGCGCGATTCCGTACCTGTTCGCTCAGCCGCTCGCGATCAATGTAAATCTCGGGTCGGAGAATATGAGACACGTGATCGACTCCGTCCCGACCTTCTACTGGTCGATTCTCGATTCGCTGAGCCGGCCGCAGACGCGGTTCGATCTGGAGGTAGGGCCGGACCCCGAAGCCGACCCGTTGAGCCTGTGGCAGACCGGTGTCGTAAACACCCCGGATACGTCGATACAGTGGGGAGCGATCGGCAGCGCCGGAGGTCTGCATGACGGCGACACGAACTACTATCGTATCAGGATCGATGTCGGAGACGGTTTCGGTCCCTGGCGATTCGGTGCTTTCATGATGAATATTCCGCCGGAAGTGCCGATTCCGCTGTCACCGGGCGATGGCGACAGCGTGGGAGCGGCGGGCGTCTCACTGGCGGTTGATTCGGTGGGCAATGTCGATGCCGACACGGTCTGGTACGACTTCGAGGTCTTCGCCGATACGCTGGCGGACACGCCGCTGGTGGCCTTCGAGCGAGTCGGTTACCCGCACGAACCAAGGACGTTTGTTTCGACCATAACGATTCTGGAACCGGACCGCATGTATTACTGGCGCTCCCGGGCCTGGGACGCACACGAATATTCCGACTGGTGCGCGTGGCAATCGGTCTACGTCCGCGGGAGCAGCGTGTCGCTGCATGTGCCGGGGGACTATCCGACCATTCAGGCGGCGCTCGATGCGGCCGCACCCTATGACACGGTTGAAGTCGCGGCGGGGACCTACACGGGACCGGGCAACCGTGATTTGAGTTACGGATGGAAAGGCGATATCACCCTCTTCGCACCGGCGGGGGCGACGGCGACCATTCTTGACGCCGGTGGGAGTGCCGCCGAACCGCACCGGGTGGTCACCGGCGAGAACGGCCGGGAATCAGACCTGATCTTTATCGGTCTCACGTTCCGGAACGCGTACGCCGACTCGGCCGGTGGGGCGGTGCTCGGTTACCGCAACAATGCGCCGCTCTATTTTCGCTACTGCGTTTTTCAAAACAACCACGCGGGGGATGGAGGGGCGATTGCCTGCGCCCAGGTCGACCTGTGGCAGTGCCGCTTCGAGAACAACAGTGCGGCATCTGCGGGCGGGGCGCTGTTCTGTTCGGGCAGTGGTACGGCCGGGGGCTGTCTGTTCACGGACAATTCCGCCGAATACGGCGGGGTGACAGGTGGCGCCGGATCAATCGATTTCAGCGATTGCGAGTTTACCGGGAATACCGGCCAGAACGGCGCCGTGTGCGGCGGCTCGTTTGTGGGACATGAGTTCCGTCGTTGCCTGTTCAACGGCAATCAAGGGACGCTCGTCTACGCCGGCGATGCCGGCGGATTTGCCTTCTACAACTGCACCATCGTGAACAACTCCGGCACGGTTGCCCTTCTGTATGAAGGATCCATCGCCTATCACGACTGCATCGTAGCGAGCAACGGCGGCGCAGCGGCGTCCTGCCCGCGCAAGTGGCCGGACTACCCGTACATCGGCACGGCCTCGGCCGAGTACAGCTGCATCTACGGCAACGGCGGTGACTTCACCGGTTGTCTCACCGACGACGCCGACACCAACGGCAACTTCTCGCTCGACCCGCAGTTCTGCGATCCCACCGGCGACTTCCGGCTGAGAGCTACTTCGCCGTGCGCCGGTGCGGCGTCCGACGGCGGCTACATAGGCGCCTTCGCAATCGGCTGTCAGCCGACCGACGTCAATGACGGTGAGCCGGCGGTGCCCTACCGGTTCGCTCTCCAGCAAAACCATCCCAATCCGTTCAATCCCAGTACGGTCATCCAGTACTCGCTGGAGAAGCGATCCGAGGTGCGGCTGCGGGTGTTCAATATCCTCGGCGAAGTGGTGGCGGAACTGGTTACCGGACGGCAGGCTGCGGGCGAGTATTCGGTCGAGTGGAACGGCATCAATCGCGCCGGACGGCCGGTAGCGAGCGGAGTGTATTTCTACCGGATCGAGGCGGGGGAATTTACGGCGTCGAAGAAGATGCTGTTATTGAAGTAGCACGCGGTGTCGATGCAATCGCCGGCTGCCTGAGACTCCAGGACTGCACAAATCAAACGGTTGGCACGTCCATCGAACGAATCAACGCGGTGCCGGGGTTAGGCCGGCGTTCGAGTCACTCGAGTCCACACACTGGGAGGGGGTATTCATCCGGTTATGAAATGGCTGCTCATCATCGTCCTCTGTCTCGCGGCCGCCGGCGCCAACGCGGATATGTGT
>CAYPYM010000083.1:0-6668 GCA_964414435.1 uncultured Ignavibacteriales bacterium
GTTGTTCTACAAGGCCGAGGTGCCGGTGCGGCTGGGGACGGCGCGGCGGTTTCAGTCGGTCTATTTTAATACGCATATCACGCACAGCCGTAAAGAAAACAAGAAGCACGAATTCGAGTACAATCTCGACTTCCTGGAGTTCTTCCGCGATGGCGACTCGGTTGCGGCGCCGCATGTGTACCTGCGAGAGAAGGAGATCAAGAACGCCCGCCGCATTTTGAAGAAGGTTGGGGTCGAGGGGCCGTTTGTGGTTGTCCATCCCGGATCGGGCGGGTCGGCCGAACGATGGCCGCTGAGCCGATTCGTTGATCTCTACCAGAGCCTTACGAAGGCCGGTCTCACGGTGGTGCTCTCCGGTTCCGAGGAGGAAGGACGCAAGATCAACGAGTTATTCCACAAGCTGAATGTGTCGACCAAAGATATAACGGGCGAAACGGATCTCCGGACTCTCGCGGCCGTGCTTTCCCAGGCCAAGGTGGTGGTGGCGAATTCGACCGGCCCGCTGCACCTGGCCGCGGCGGTCGGCACGACCGTGGTCGGGCTGTATCCGAGCCGCAAGGCGATGTCGCCGCGCCGCTGGGGGCCGGTGGGCGAACTTCACCGGGTGATGCAGCCGCCGACCGACACCGAATGCCAGTGCCCGGCCAAGAGCTGCCGCTGCATGGAGAAGATCACGGTCGAGTCGGTGGTTGAGGAAGTCCAGACGCTGTTTCGAATGAAGGACCGGCAGGAATCGCTGCATGAATCTGGCTGAGTTCATTATACGGATCGAGTCGTTTAATGCGAATGTCAATATTCCGCTCATCCGCAAGGCCTATGAATTCTCCGACCACGCCCACGCCGGGCAGAAGCGGTACTCGGGCGAGCCGTATGTAGAACACTGCCTCGAAGTCGCCTTCATACTCGCCGAGCAGCACATGGATTCAACCACCATCGCCGCCGGACTGATCCACGACGTCGTCGAAGACACCAACTACACGATCGACAAGGTCCGCGAGGAATTCGGCGATGAGGTCGCCGAGCTGGTCGACGGCGTCACCAAGATCGGTTCGGTCGAGTTCACGTCCCGCGAAGAACAGCAGGTCGAGTATTTCCGCAAGATGCTGCTGACCATGGCCAAGGATATCAGGGTGATCCTGATCAAGCTGGCCGACCGCCTCCACAACATGCGCACGCTCGAGTCGCTCCCCGATGAAAAGCGCCGCCGGATCGCGCAGGAAACCCGCGATGTCTACTGCCCGTTGGCACATCGGTTCGGTGTCAACCGGATCAAGATCGAACTCGAAGACCTCTCCCTGAAGTATCTTGAGCCGGAGATCTATTTCGAGCTGGCCGACAAGATCAAGGAACGCAAGGAAGAGCGCGAGCAGTATATCGACGAGGTCGTGCAGCCGCTCAAGGCGGAACTGGTCAAGAACAATATCCAGGCGACCGTTTACGGCCGCGCCAAGCATCTCGATTCGATCTACCGCAAGATCCGGGTGCGCAAGGTGCCGTTCGAAGAGATCCACGACCTGTTCGCGATCCGCTGTATCGTAAACACGGAACGGGAATGCTACCATACGATGGGCATCATCCACGCCATGTGGAAGCCGGTCGCGGGACGGTTCGACGACTACATCGCCAATCCCAAGCCGAACGGTTATCGCTCGCTGCACACGACCGTGTTCGGACCACACAACCGGATGGTTGAGATCCAGATCCGCACCCACCAGATGCACTACGTCGCCGAGAACGGTATCGCGGCGCACTGGCTCTACAAAGAAGGCCGGCAGCAGATGAGCCGGTCGGACCGGCAGATGGTCTGGCTTCGCGATGTGCTCGAGTGGCAGAAGGACATGACCAACCCGTCGGACTTTCTCGAGTACCTCAAAATCGATCTCTACTCCGAGGACATCTTCGTTTTCACGCCGGCCGGCAAACTGATCCATCTGCCCAAGGGTTCGACCCCGCTCGATTTCGCCTTCCAGATTCACACCGAGGTCGGCATTCACTGCTCCGGTGCGAAGATCAACGGCCGGCTGCAGCCGCTCTCGACCGAACTGAACACCGGTGATCTGGTGGAGATCATCACCAATCCCAACCGCACCCCCACCCACGACTGGCTCAAGCTGGTGCGGACCTCGTCCGCCCGGACGCGTATCCGCCGTTGGCTCAAGCAGGCGGGGTTCGATCAGTCGGTGGCGCTGGGGAAGGAAATTGTCGAGCGGAAGCTGCGCGAGAAGCGGCTCAAGATGCCAGGTGACGAAATCCTCCAGGGGTTCGCCGAACAGCTCAACCGGAAAAGTATCGAGGATCTGTTCGCCGCGATCGGCAACGGTTCGCTGTCGGCGCGGAAGCTCATGCTCCTGATCGAGCCGGACGAGGAGGACCACGAGCCGGGGTTTGTCGGCAAGGTGATCGACCGGATTCGCGGCACCAAGGGGATCAAGGTGCACGGTCTCGACAACATGATGTTCCGGTTCGCCGGCTGCTGCCAGCCGATCCCGGGCGAGGATATTGTCGGGTTCATCACGCGGGGGAGAGGGGTGAGTATTCACCGGGCTGACTGCCCGCTCGCGATCGCGCTTCAGACCGATTCACCCGAGCGCAAAATCGATGTGAGCTGGGACACGGCCAAGGGGCAGTCGTTCGTGGTGCGGCTCGAGATGGTGGTCGAGGATCGCAAGAACATGCTGCGCGATATCACGCAGGCGATCGCCGACGCCGATACCAATGTCCGCGCCGCCGAAATGTACGCCCGCGATACGACCGCGGTGGGGGAATTCGTGGTCGAGGTATCTAGCCTGTCGCATCTGAACCGGATCCTGGATCGGGTGCGGAAGGTGAAAGGGGTGATCAAGGTGCTTCGCGCGCGGGGGCGCGAGAATCTGGACTAAGCAAGAACGCCGCCCCGGAGGGCGGCGTCTCGAAATCCATCGTCTATCCTAACACGTCTACTGGAAGATCACAGTCAAATCAATGTCCTTCTCACCGCGTTGGACGGTTACGCTCACCGTGTCGCCCTTGCGGAACCGGCCGAGCGCGTTCATGTAGTCGTAGATGTCGCCGATCTGGATGTCACCCATCCGGGTGATGATGTCCCCGGCCAGAATGCCGGCTTTGTCGGCCGGACGGTCCGGCGATACGTCATCGACTTTCAACCCGTGGACTTCGGCGACGTAGTCGGGCATCACCCCGAGGGTGACGGAGAAACTCGAGCGGCGTTTCCCCGCCGACGGATCCTTGGTCTTCCGGAAGGTCAACTCACCCGGGTAGGTGTCGAAGTAATCAACCGCATTCTGAACGATATTGCCGACCTTCACGAGGCCGTCGTAGTCGATCTTGTCGTAGGTGTCGGTCGGCTTGTGATAGTCTTCGTGTGGTCCGGTGAAGAACATCATGACCGGAATGCCGCGGTTGTAGAAGGCGGTGTGGTCCGACGGCCCCTGGCCGGCCTTTTTCTGCGTGATCTTGACATCGGTTTTGAGCGAATCGAAGTACGTCCCGAATGCGTCGGTCGTGCCGGTGCCGAGCACGGCCAGGCCGTTTTCCTGATCTTTCAGCCGCCCGACCATATCCATGTTGACCATCATGCGCACTTTGGACGAGTCGATCGTCATGTTACGGGCGAAATGGCTCGATCCGAGAATGCCGGCCTCCTCACCGGAGAAGGCGATGAACAGCAGTGAGTGGCGGAGCGGGGTGTCCTCGGAAGCGAACGAGCGGGCCAGTTCGAGCAGGAGCGAGGTGCCCGAGCCGTTGTCGTCGGCGCCGTTGTGGATCATCGGCGTCGCGCCGAGATAGCGCGAACCGCTGCCGGGACCGCCCCAGCCGAGGTGGTCGTAGTGGGCGCCGATGATGATAGTGGTGTCGACCTGACCGGGAAGAAAGCCCACGACGTTGTAGCCGGTGTCGCGAACCTTGACGAGTTCGGCCGAGCCGGAGATCGAATCGATCTGCGGCTTCGAGAGGGAGAGGCCGAGGCGTTCGAGCGCCGCCCGGCGCAGGAAAATGATCGGCACTTCCTTCGGGTTGATATGAACCGGGCCGATCGCCGCGAGGGTGTCGTCCTGATCTTCGGGTGTGATGAAGAAAATCCCGGCGACATCGTGGTCGAGCGCCGTGTTAATCTTGCTGGTCAGCGATTCGTATTTGGAGAAATCGACGTGCGGGTTGTCATCGGCCGACGGAGCGTACCGCTTGATGATGACCGCCTTGCCGGCGACATCCTTGCCGTCGTAGTCGTCGTAGTTGCCGTCCTCTTCATCGACCTTGATGCCGTAATCGACATTGACAACCTGGGTGAAGTCGAACGATTCACTGGCCGATTGGCGCATCGGTTCGAATTCGTCGTTGAGCGTCAGCTTCACGCCGTTGACGCTGAGACGGTTGTCCGGGCCGAACCGGATATCTTTGATGAACTCGAACGGCTGCAGCCAGGAGCCGCTGTCGCCTTTCGGCTGGAGACCGTCCGATTCGAATTCCGAGATGATGTACTGAGCGGCTTTCCATTCGCCGATTTCACCCACCCGGCGGCCCTCGAGCGAGTCATTCGCCAGGATGCTCTCGTGTTGGTACAGGGAGTCTTTGGAGATGGTGTAGACGGCTGAGTGAGCGCTCGAGCCGAGCAGGGTCACTGCCGCCGCGATTAGAATTGTCCCGCAACGTTTCATGCGTACCTCTATCACATCCGTTTGTTGTCTATGTCGCTGCCGGGCAACCGGCCCCGCAGGCGCTTCGGGCGCGGGCAAACGGACGGTCCCGGTGTATAAGTGACGTTGCGCCAAATATAGCCAAACCGGGCCGGGTGCGACAGCTTTTTTGGTGGACTGTTCCGGCACATTTTGGTAGATTGGCGGCGTAACGTGGAGTAAAAGACTCGAAACTCGGACAGACAGGTACGCAAGTATATGGCAGACAATCAGAAATTCTGTACATCCTGCGGGCAGCCGATCGCGGCCGGAGCCCGCTTCTGTGCCTCGTGCGGCGCTCCGGTTGACGGTGCGGCTGCGGGCAAAGGCGCCCCGGCGCAGCCATCGGGCCCGGCGCCGAAACTGGCCCTCCGTGATATTCTCATCGTAGCCGGAGTGCTGGTGCTGGTGACCGCCGGCTATCTGATTTTCGCCAGGCCGGGACAGCCGCCTGCTCCGCCCCAGAGTCAGGCACAGGCGCAGATGCAGGGGCAGATGCCCGGCCAGATCGCCGATGATCCCCACGCCGGAACCGACATGGCCGGCGCCATGGCGAATATGCAGCTTCCGACCGACTACAACTCGCTGGTTCAACTCGGCAACCAGACGATGGATTCAATGAACTTCCCGGTCGCGGCGGAATGTTACCGGCGTGCTCTCGAGATCGATTCGACGTCGCCCGAGGTACGGATTGACTTCGGTGCGTGTCTCCATAGCATGGGTCTGCCGGAGCGGGCGCTCGAAGAATTTCGCAAGGTGCTGAAGATGGGCAATCACCCCGATATCGTGCTCTTCAACCTTGGAATCGTCTTCTCCGATCTCGGACCGGTGGATTCGGCCAAGGTCTACTTCAACAAGTATCTGACGGCCGCACCGAACGGGCGCGCCGCCGATCGGGCGAGAGAACTGCTTAAACAGATCGGGGGCTAGTATCCTCGGCTTTATCGGACATTGGGCCGAGGCGACCTGGGCGATGCTGGTCGACTCGGCCTTTCTTCTTCTGCTCAGCTTTCTGTTGGCCGGGCTGCTGAGCCTGATCCTCAATGCGCGCAATATCAGCCGTCTGGTGGCCGGGTCGCGGCTGGGACAGGTGATCAAGACGGCGATCGTCGGTATACCGTTGCCGCTCTGCTCGTGCTCGGTCCTGCCGGTGGCGTATCAGCTTCGGAAGGCAGGTGTGAGTCGGGCCGGGACGGCGTCGTTTCTCATCTCAACTCCCGAGTCGGGAGTCGATTCGATCCTGCTGACCTATTCTCTTATGGACCCGCTCATGACGGTCGCGCGGCCAATTGCGGCGTTCGCGACTGCTCTGACCGCCGGCGCGGTCGAAGCGTCGGTTCCGGAACCGGCCTCGGCGCCGACACCGCTTGCGTCTGTTGACAGCGGCTGCGATGAGGGTTGCTGCAGTTGCCGTTCGGAGGCGGCTCCGCCGAAACTACCGCTGACGACCCGTCTCTGGTCGGCGGTGACATACGGGTACGGCGACCTGATGGCCGATCTGGCGGTGTATCTTGTCGTCGGTTATCTCCTGGCCGGGCTGGTGGCGGCGGTGTTCGGGGGCGAGATATTGTCGCTCCCGGCATGGCTGCGCTCCGGTTGGGGCGGGTATGTCGGTGCGATCGTGATCGGGCTGCCGCTCTACATCTGCGCGACCTCGTCGACGCCACTCGCCGCCGCGCTGATTCTCGCCGGTTTTTCACCGGGGGCAGTGTTGGTGTTTCTGCTGGTCGGTCCCGCGACCAACGTTGCTTCGCTGGCCGTGGTGAGTAAGATCCTCAAGGGCTGGGCGGTGGTTCGGTACCTGGGCTCGATTGTAGTTGTGGCGATTCTCTGCGGGCTGGCAGTCGACTGGATTTATCGGCGGTTCGATCTGCCGGTGCTGTTTCGATCCGGCCAGGACAACCACGCTGCCTGGTATGATATCGCCGCTGCGGCGCTGTTGGCCCTCTTACTGCTGACAATGCTCGCCCGAAAGGTTATGCGAAAATGGCGTTC
>CAYPYM010000083.1:6678-8802 GCA_964414435.1 uncultured Ignavibacteriales bacterium
CTGGGCGGATCTGAGGGTGCGGCGCCCGACCAAGCCGTCGCGCCCAGTTGATACTCTTGTCTCCGTAGCGCCTCCCGTCTCGCGATTTTAATTGAACTCCGTCGCCTGGAGCCCCATACTGCCGGTATGGATACGGCTCGTCTTCTCAACAATCCGCTGACTTCCGGTCTGCTTGACTTTCTCTTCCCACCGCTCTGCCTTGGCTGCGGAGAGTACTGCGAAGATGAGCCGTGTATCTGTGCCCGGTGTCGCGCGCGAATCGAGACTTTCACGACACTCACCTGCCTGACCTGTGGCGCGATGATTCCGCTGGAACAGAGTTGCCCGATCTGTCGAGAACGGTTCTTCCCGTTGTTTGCCTTCGGCAACTATGTCGCTCCGTTCACGGAGATCATCCGGCAGTTCAAGTTCAAGGGGATCACGTCGCCGGCGCGCTGGATCGCGCCGCTGGTCTGCGACCAGTTCGGCGAGTCACTTTACAGTCGGGCGTCGCGGGTCGACGGCCTCATCCCCATTCCGCTGCATCCGTCGCGGCAACACGCCCGCGGCTACAATCAGGCGGAAGTGTTCGCCCGGGCGCTCGGGGACAAGCTGCTTCTGCCGGTCGTGACCGACCTGCTCTACCGGGCGAAGCGCCGCCGTCCGCAGGCGCGGATCGACCGCGAGCAACGGGCGCGAAATATCCGCGGTGTTTTCGAAGTCGATCGAACACCGGCCGAGTCGGGCCGATATATACTGGTAGACGACGTTGTTACGACCGGTGCGACGGTCCGCGAGGCCAAGCGGGTGCTGCTTCAGTCGGGCCACCGCGTGATTGGTGTTATTTCGATGGCGCACGGAGTATAGCATGACGACCCTGCCGACGGCGATCGAAGATTACCTGGGCTGGCTCAAGCTCGAACGGGGGCTTTCGGCCAATTCGATCGCGGCCTACAAGCGCGACCTGTACGAGTTCGCCCGGCTGAACGCCGGCACGGCGGTGGAGAAAGTGACCGCGCAAACCGCGGCGGCGTATCTCAAACAACTCGGGCAGCTCGGTCGGAAGCCGACCACGGTCGCTCGTAAGATCTCGGCGCTTAAGCGATTTTTCGGCTACCTCGTCGACTCTGCGACGATCAAGGAGAACCCGCTCGGGGGGTTGGCGGCGCCGCGATTATCCCGCTATCACCCGCATTATCTGTCACCCCGGGAAATCGAGCAGATGATTACCGCGATCGACCTGACCGCCCGCAATGGCCGCCGTGACCGAATGATCCTGGAACTGCTGTACGGGTCAGGGCTTCGTATCTCGGAGTTGCTGGACCTACAATTGGGTGATATTGAGTTCGAAGCGGGCTTTATTCGGGTCACCGGCAAGGGAAATAAGCAGCGGCTCGTGCCGCTGGGCGGCTACGCCCGCGAGGCGGTTGAGCAGTATCTGGCCACGGCCCCCGACAAGCAGGCTCCCGGTGATATTAACTACTTACTGCACAACAGAGTAGGAAAGAGGATGTCCCGGGTCGGCCTGTGGAAGATAATCAAGAAACTGGTGGCGCGGGCCGGTATCACCAAGCCGGTTTCGCCGCATACGCTGCGTCATTCTTTCGCCACGCACCTGCTTGAAGGGGGCGCCGACCTAAGAGTCGTGCAAGAAATGCTCGGTCATGCCGATATATCTACTACACAGGTATATACCACGATTGACCGGGATTATATCATTGCTGAACACCGAAAATACCATCCTCGAGAACTGGCCGGGTCCGAAGACGAGTGATCCCCCGCGCAAGCCGGCGTATCATTTCGCCGTCAAGCAAGTGGGAGTTAGTCTCGATTTTCATCTGGAACAGTTTTTTCGGGGAGAGGAAATTTCCTTCCATTATTTCACCGATGTCGCCTCCCTGGTCAAGATCTGCCATCGGTTCGCAATCGATGCCGTCGTAATCGGCAGCCGCTACGATCTCACCAACGAGCTCGAGATGATCCGGTCGATCAAGGACAACGTTTTCCTGTCTATTATCCCGGTAATCGTTTACCATCCCGATCCCACCGACGCCGTCATGATCGCCGCCTACGAGCACGGTGCCGAGGACTTCCTGCACGGTGAGTGGCGCGACAAACTCGCCAAGGTGCGTATCCGGAAAGTGA
>CAYPYM010000084.1:0-8773 GCA_964414435.1 uncultured Ignavibacteriales bacterium
TCATGAGTCATGCCGATTTTCTCCATAACCCGGCGGGAAGCGGCGTTGGCCGGCACCGTGAAGGAAACCAAACTGTCGAGTCCGGCTTCTTCAAAGGCAAACCGTGCCGCCCGCAACGCTCCCTCGGTGGCGTAACCGTGCCCCCAGCAATCGAACGCGAGGCGCCAGCCGATCTCGACACACGGCATAAAACGGGCGTCGAACCGGGGAACCGCCAGCCCGACGAAGCCGGCGAAACGCTGTTCTGTGCTGATTTCGAGCGCCCACAGGCCGAATCCGCGTTCCTCGAAGTGGGTCTCGATATGATCGATCATGGCGTCGGACTGCTCGCGGGTCAGCACCGACGGAAAGTGCTCCATCACGCGCGGATCGGCGTTCATCGCCGCAAACGGCTCCCGGTCGCTCTCATGCCATCGGCGCAGGAGCAGCCGGTCGGTTCGCAGGGCCGGACTCACGCTTTCTCTCCCCCGCCCGGTTTACCGGACCAGTAACCGGCCATCAACTCGGTCGCCCAGTCGGGTTGGCGAATCTCGCCGCGCGGGCTGAATTCACGCACCCACGGCTTGATGTCGAGTACCGGGGTGCCGTCGATAGCGTCGAGACCGTCGACATAGATCCGGCGGCCGTCGACCGACCGGATGCGCACCACGGTGAGGCCGAGCCGGTTCGGGCGGCTCATGTTGCGCTGGGCGAAAATGCCGACCTCGGGCCAGGCCGGGTTGTGTCGCGGACGGCGGGTGGTGGTGACGACCTTGTCGGGCGATACGCGGTGGAAGTGGAAGATGATCTCGGCGTGCGAGAAGGTGTCAAGGCCGGCAAAGCACTCCGCGCCATACGGATCGAGCAATTCGATACAGCACTCTTCGCTGTCCCAGGCGTCGTCGACCGGTTCGCGGCGGGTCGAACGGACCACGGCGATCGGCTGCAGGGTAATCGGCTCCATGCGGTGATATCTCCTTGGTCGAATGAAAGAACGGCTCCGGAGTCATTATACAGCTAATCGCATCGTCGGGGTAGTGGGAATGGCAGACGGGGGCGCGGGGAGGGGTAACTCCCCGCGCACGCTCTGGATAAGAGGCCCCTGGAGGGGGTTGAGGGCTTTTCCAACCCCGCCGGCAAGCGGCGGCGGGGTCCGTGTCTGTCGTTGCCGATACGACCGTCGAGTGCGATGCGAAGATTAATCAAAACGAGCAGATATCCGCGGCCGGCCCGGCCGTGTATAACATTCTGTTGCGAGCAGACAGCCGGAGGGCGGGAACCGGGCGAAATTGAAAGGCGAGCGTAATAATCTTGCTATTGATCGGCCCGGTTTTGATGTATATTTCCGCCCAGAGAGGAACATGAAGATGACATCATTGCGCACGACTCACACGGCTGTCGCCGTGTTTTCCCTTTTTGTGGCCGCGCTGATCGCCCCCGGGTGCGGCACTGATTCGGCCGAACCGTCCCGACGGGGCGGGGCCGGCGCCACGCCGGTCGAGGCGTTGGTGGTTCAACCGCAGCCGATCGAAAACCGCATTTTCACCACCGGCACCCTGATGGCCAACGAGGAGGTCCAGCTCAAACCGGAAATCTCGGGCCGCGTGACCGGCGTCTTTTTTGAAGAAGGCGGCCGGGTCAAAAAGGGCGACGTCCTGGTAAAAATCAACGACCGCGAGCTCCGCGCCGAGCTCAAGCGTAAAGAACTGCAGGAAGGCCTCGCGGCCGATGAAGAGCGCCGCAAGCACTCCCTTCTCGAAATCAACGGCATCAGTCAGGAAGACTATGACAAGGTGGCCAACGCGCTCGACATGATCAAGGCCGAGCGCGAGGTGATCGAATCGCAACTGGCCGAGACCGAGATCGTCGCGCCGTTCGACGGCGTGGTCGGGCTTCGGTATGTCAGCACCGGGAGCGTCATTTCGACCAACACGCTCGTGGCGACGCTGCAGGATATCGACCCGATCAAGGCGGAATTCTCGATTCCCGAAAAATATGCCGGGCAACTGGAAGCCGGCGCGAAAGTGACGGTCCGGGTGGGTGAGAACGAGAACGCGTACACCGGCTCGGTCTATGCGGTCGAGGCCAAGGTCGATCCGGCCACCCGCACGCTCAAGGCGAGAGCGACGATCCCGAATCCGGACGGTCGGCTGATTCCCGGCTCGTTCGCCAAGATCGAGCTGGTGCTTCAGCGGATCGAAAACGCGGTGGTGATTCCGACCGACGCCCTCGTCCCGGAGATCAGCGGCGCGAAGGTTTTTGTCTGCCGGGGCGGAGCCGCTCAATCGGTACCGGTCGAAACCGGCATCCGCACCGATAAGTCGATTCAGATCACCGACGGCCTGGCGCCCAACGACACGCTCATCCTGACCGGCCTGCTGCAGCTCACCGACGGCCGCCCGGTGCAGATCACAACGACCCAACCCAACTGATCCCGGCGCAGCTATGAATATCTCATCGGTTTGTATCAATCGTCCGGTGCTCGCGATGGTTCTCTCGATCCTGATCGTGCTGTTCGGCGCGATCGGATTCGCGTTCCTCGGGGTGCGTGAATATCCCAGTGTCGATCCGCCGGTGGTGACGGTCAGCACGAGCTACACCGGCGCCAACGCCGACGTGGTCGAGTCGCAGATCACCGAACCGCTGGAAGAATCGATCAATGGCATCTCGGGCATTCGTTCGCTGACCTCGACCAGCCGTGACGGCCGCAGCACGATCACGGTCGAGTTCGAGCTGGGGGTCGAGATGGAGACCGCCGCGAACGACGTCCGCGACCGGGTATCGCGGGCGCAGCGCAACCTTCCGGCCGATGTCGATCCGCCGATCGTGACCAAGGCCGACGCCGATGCGACCACGATCATCGCGATGACGATCCAGAGCGACCGGCGCAATCTGCTCGACCTCTCGGCGATCGCCAACGACCAGTTCAAGGAGCGGCTGCAGACGATTCCGGGCGTGAGCGAGATCCGCATCTGGGGCGAAAAGCGTTACGCCATGAAGCTCCAGCTCGACCCCGTCCGCCTGGCGGCGCACGGGCTGACGCCGCTCGATGTCCGCACGGCGCTGAACCGCGAAAATGTCGAGCTGCCGTCGGGGCTGATCGAAGGCTACAACACCGAGCTGTCGATCCGCACCTTCGGGCGCATGAGCACCCCGGCCGAGTTCAACAACCTGATTATCAAAGAGAGCGACGGCGCGGTGGTGAAACTGCGCGATATCGGCGAGGCGGTGCTCGCGCCGGAGAACGAGCGCACGCTTCTGCGCGGCAACGGCGGCCTGCCGATGGTGGCGGTCGCACTGACGCCGCAGCCGGGGTCGAATCATATCGCGATCGCCGATGAATTCTACCGCCGGGTCGACCAGATCAAACGCGATCTTCCGTCCGATGTCTCGCTCAATATCGCGCTCGACACGACCACCAACATCCGCAAGGCGATCCTCGAGGTAGAGGAAACGATCCTGATCGCGTTCGTGCTCGTGCTGCTGGTAATCTTCGCGTTCCTGCGGCACTGGCGGACGACGATTATCCCGATGCTGGCGATCCCGATCTCGCTGATCGGCTCGTTTTTCATCATGTACGTGGCCGACTTCTCGATCAACATCCTCACCCTGCTCGGGATCGTCCTTTCGACCGGCATTGTCGTGGATGATGCGATTGTCGTGCTCGAGAATATTTTCAGCAAGATCGAACAGGGCATGCCGCCGCTCGAGGCGGCGCACAAGGGCGCCAAAGAAATTTACTTCGCGATCATCTCGACCACGATCACGCTGTCGTCGGTGTTTCTCCCGATCATCTTCCTGCAGGGCCTGACCGGGCGGCTGTTCCGTGAGTTCGGCATTGTCGTTGCCGGGTCGGTGCTGATTTCGGCGTTCGTATCGCTGACCCTCACGCCGATGATGAGCGGGCGTCTCCTCCACAAAACCGAAAGCGAAAGCAAGCTCTTCATGATGAGCGAGCAGTTCTTCAAGCGCCTGTCGGCCGGGTACCATCGCTGGTTGACCCTGTTCATTCAGCGGCGCTGGATTGCACCGATTATCATGGCCGGATCGCTGGCGATCATCCTCGGTCTCGGTATGCTGATCCCGTCGGAGCTGGCCCCGATGGAAGACAAGAGCCGGTTCGTGATAAGTGCCACCGCGCCCGAGGGAACCTCGTACGAGGCAATGGTCGACTATGTGGGTAAGCTGATCAATATCGTCGATACGCTGCCGGAGAGAGACGTTATCCTCTCCCTCACCGCCCCCGGTTTCGGGTCGAGCGGAGCCGCCAACAGCGGATTCGTGCGGGTCAGTCTCGTACCGCCCGACCAGCGGACCCGCACCCAGCAGGAGATCGCCGAGGCGATTGCGTCGCGGGTGCGCGCCGAGACCTTCGCCCGGGCGTTTGTCACGCAGGAGCAGACGATCGGCGGCCGACATTCCGGCCTTCCGGTGCAGTTCGTCATTCAGGCGCCTACCATGGAAAAGCTGCGGGACGTCATCCCGACCTTCATGGCCGCGGCGGAGTCGGATACGACCTTCCAGGTGGTCGATCTCAACCTGAAATTCAACAAGCCGGAACTGACCGTGCAGATCGACCGCGACCGGGCCCGCGTGCTGGGGATTACCGTCCGCGATATCGCCGAGACGCTTCAGCTCTATTTCAGCGGCCAGCGTTACGGCTTTTTCATTTTCAACGGCAAGCAGTATCCGGTGATAGCGCAGGCGAATCGCACGAACCGCGACGAGCCGCTCGACCTCAGCTCGATGTACGTCCGGAACAGCCGCAACGAACTGATCCAGCTCGACAACGTGGTGAACCTGTCGTACCGGAGCAGCCCGCCGCAGTTGTACCACTACAACCGGTATGTCTCCGCGACCGTCAGTGCGGCGCCGGCCAAGGGGATAGCGCTGGGCACGGCGATCGATGAGATGCAGAAGATCGCCGACAGCACGCTCGATGAGTCGTTCTCGACCACGCTCGCCGGGACGGCCAAGGAATACGCCGAAAGCTCCAACACTCTGCTCTTCGCGTTCCTGCTGGCGCTGACGCTTGTCTACCTGATCCTCTCGGCGCAGTTCGAGAGTTTTCGTGATCCGCTGATTATCATGTTTACGGTGCCGCTGGCGCTGGCGGGAGCGGTGCTGTCGCTCTGGCTGTTCGGGCAGACGTTTAACATCTTCAGCCAGATCGGGATCATCGCGCTGGTGGGAATCGTGACCAAAAACGGCATCCTCATCGTCGAATTCGCCAATCAGCGCCGTAAGCAGGGGCTGGGGGTTGTCGACGCCGTGATCGACGCCGCCGTGCAGCGGTTCCGGCCGATTCTCATGACCAGTCTCGCGACCGTGTTCGGCGTGCTGCCGATCGCGCTCGCCCTCGGCGCGGCCGCCCGAAGCCGCGTGTCGATGGGTATCGTGATTATCGGCGGCCTGCTCTTCTCGCTCGGCCTGACCCTGTTCGTGATCCCGGCGATTTACACCTACGTAACCTCGCGCAAGCAGCGCGAGGTGTATGTAGAGCCGGTGGCGGTCGAGACCAAGACGGTCTAGCGGTTTTCGGTATCGATCCGATTCAGGAACGTACCGACCACTTCGTCATACTTGGTCGAATCGTCGTCCATCGCGAGGTGGGCGGCATCGGGGATAATGGCCAGCCGCGCGTTCGGCATCAGGCTCTGGAAATAGGCCGCGGTGCCGGGCACCGATTCGTCGTATTCACCCACCACAAACAGCGTCGGTACATCGATTTCGTTCAGCCGCTTGGTAATGTCGTAGTTGCGGAGCGTGCCGGTGACGGTGAACTCGCTCGGGCCTTCCATGTAGCCGTACATCTTCTGGTTCATCATCATGAAACTGCTGTCGACATCGGCCGACCAGGGCTGTTTGCGGGCGACGTAGCGACCGTAGAACTCCATCATGGCGTTCTGATACGCGGGCGAATCGGTTGTCCCGGCCGCCTCGTTGGTGCGGATCACCTGCTGCACCGAGTCGGGCAGAGTGCCCAGGAGGCTGTCGGCGTTGTGCTGCCACGCGGGGATACTCAGCGCCGGGCCGGCCATAACGCACGCCCGGACACCCTCCGGTTTGGTGAGCAGGTATTCGGCCGCCAGAATAGTCCCCCACGAGTGACCGTAGATATCGACCGTCTTCAGGCCGAGCGCCTTGCGGATCTGGCCGATTGCGCCGACAAACCGATCGAGCCTCCAGAGCGTGGTGTCGTCCGGGGCGGGCGAATTCCCGCAGCCGAGCTGATCGTAGAAAATCACCGGGCGGTCCTTACCCAGTCCGGCGAGCGGCTTGAGATAGTAGTGGGGGATACCGGGGCCGCCATGGATCACCAGCAGCGGCGTCCCGGGGCCGTCGCCGACCACCTGGTACCAGACCCGGCCGCCGGTGACATCGACATATCCTTCGCCCGGCGTCAGCTTCTTCGACTGGCAGGCGGTTAATACAAGCGCGGCCGCGACCAGCACGACCGCCGAGAAACGTCCGGCAATTCTCACCCTGAGCTTCCTTTCGACAAAGTTGGCGTGCCCCGCCGACGGTCGGTCAGCGGGGTGTACCCATTAATACGGACGGGCGAATGGTGACCGCAACTGGACTTTTCTCCGGGGTAACTGGGCCGCCCCGGAGGCAAGATTGTTCTTGGAGAAATCTCGGTTTGGCCTTATACTGGGTCGTCCTGACCGGGCGGCCTCCGGCCGCGCCGGCTTTTTTCTGCCCGATCTCCCCTCCTATGGATTGATCAGCAGACAGGCGAAACGAGGTTTGAATCGGCGGGAACGTTCCCGCGCGAAAGAGGTTTATACGCCGTATGACACCAGTCGACCGCATTCGCAACCTGGCTATCGTGGCCCATATCGACCACGGCAAAACGACCCTGATTGACTCGGTCTTCCGGGCCACCCGCACCTTCCGGGAAAATCAGCAGGTCGCCGAACGCCTCATGGACAACAACGTTCTCGAGCGCGAGCGGGGCATTACCATCCGGGCCAAGCACTGCACGGTCAACTGGCACGATTACCTGATCAATATTGTCGACACCCCCGGTCACGCCGATTTCTCCGGCGAGGTCGAGCGGGTGCTTTCGATGGTCGACTCGGTGTTGCTGCTGGTCGACGCCAACGAGGGGCCGATGCCGCAGACGCGCTACGTGCTCATGCGGGCGCTCCGGCTCGGGTTGCGACCGATCGTGATCATTAACAAGGTCGACCGGCCCAACGCCCGCCCCGATCACGCCCTGAACAAGACCTTCGATCTCTTTATAGAACTGGGCGCCACCGACGAACAGGCACACTTCCCGGTGCTGTACGGCTCCGGTCTCGACGGCTGGTTCGTTCGCGACCTGGACAAGGACAAGCACGAGGGCATGGACGCCCTGTTCGAGACGGTGGTCGAATACGTACCGGCGCCGAAAGTCGATCAGGACGGCCCCTTCCTCATGCAGGTCAGCACCCTCGCGTGGAGCGACTATATCGGCCAGATCGGTTGCGGGCGAGTCCTGCGCGGCACGCTCAACAAGGGCGACGACTTCAGCCGGTTTGTCACGGGATGGAATGTCCCCGAGAACCACGGGGCCGGTTTTGCCTGTCTGTCAACGTCGCGGGAAAAGGGTGTGCACCTCTGGGTGACACGCGGCCTGCAGCGGGTCGAGGCGGACAAGGTGTCGGCCGGCGATATCGTCTGGCTGGCGGGACCGTCGGAGATCGCGATCGGCGATACCTTCTCGGCCGATGAAGACACCTCGAACGCGCTCGCCCCGCTCGATATCGAGCAGCCGACCGTCTCGATGTTTTTCCTCGTCAACAACAGCCCCTTTTCGGGTGAGGACGGTTCCGCAATCATGCTCCGGCAGCTCAAGGAACGCCTTCAGCGGGAACTTCGGGTAAATGTCGCACTGCGTATGGAGGATATCGGCCGTGCCGACGGTGTCAAGGTCTCCGGTCGCGGTGAACTGCATCTGGCGATCCTGATCGAAGAGATGCGCCGCGAAGGACTTGAGTTCTGCATCTCGCGTCCGGAGGTGATCACGCAGGAAGACGCCGACGGCAACACGCTCGAGCCAATCGAGCAGCTCATAATCGATGTCCCCGAGGAGTATCAGGGCGTGATTATCGAGAAGCTGGCGCGGCGCAAGGGCGATCTCAAGACGATCGAAAACGCCGGCACCAACGTGATCCGGCTCGAATTCGAAATTCCCACCCGCGGTCTGATCGGGTACCGGTCGGAGTTCCTCACCGACACGCGCGGACTCGGCATTATGGCGTCGCGGTTCATCGGCTACGGAGACTGGCGCGGCGAGGTGGCCGCGCGCAACCGGGGCTCGGTCGTGTCGATCGAGACCGGTCCGGCGACCGCTTATTCGATCGAGGGGATCCAGGAGCGGGCGGTGCTGTTTATCGACCCCCAGGAGCGGGTCTACGCCGGACAGATTGTCGGCGAGAACTCCCGTCCCGGCGATCTCCCCTGCAACCCGACCAAGCGCAAGAACCTCACCAACCATCGGTCGTCGACCAAGGATATCGGCGTGGCGCTCAACGTGCCGCGCAGGATGACGCTGGAGCAGGCGATGGAGTGGATCGGTGAGGACGAGCTGGTCGAGGTGACGCCGAAAGCTATCCGGGTGCGCAAGGCGATTCTTGATTCCGATCAGCGCCGGAAAGCCGAGAAGGTCCAGGCAATCACGCTTCAGAATCGCGCCAGCGCCTGACAGTTACCCCCTCATCAGCCGGCCCGAGTGGCGACGGACGTACCCGGCCAGCACAAATTCTCCGTCGGCCGGAACTCTCCCCCCGTTTCGCGATTAGGAAGA
>CAYPYM010000085.1:0-995 GCA_964414435.1 uncultured Ignavibacteriales bacterium
ACCGCCGGCGTTTTCGGCGACGTTGCCGCCGATGGTCGATTGATCGTACGAGGCCGGGTCGGGAGGATAGGCGAGGCCCAGTCTGGCGGCGGCATCCTGAAGGGTCTTGGTGATCACGCCCGGGCCGCAGAGGGCATAGCGCCGGAGGTATTCGATGCGAAGCCGGTTCATCCGCTCGGTCGACAGCACCAGGGCGCCATCGACCGGCACGCAGCCGCCGGACAGACCGGTCCCGGCGCCGCGAGCGACCACGGAGACGCCGTGTTCGTTGGCGAATGTGACCGCCGCGACGACATCATCCTCGCACTCGGCCATGACAATCGCGCCCGGCCGGCCGTGCCAGTCGGTGGCGTCGTGGCTGTAGCTTTCGTGATTATCGATATCGAGCACGAGCGCGTCGGGAGCGCTCAGGCGGGATTGGAGCTTTTCAAACGGTATTTCAGCCATTTTGGAAATTACGGTGTCGCGCGTGTTGTCGTCCACAACAAATACGACCCCGCGGAGTTGTCTGCCGGACTATTTCGACGCCGAATCAGACTTTTTGCTCTCGGACGATCCGGAGCCGGAACCGCCCGTGACATCTTTCCGAGCGGCTTCCTTGTAGCTTTTGCTGCGGTGGTCGGTGATGTAGAAACCGCTTCCCTTGAAGAGGAAACCGGCGCCGCCGGTGATCACGCGTTCGGCGTGCCCGCCGCATTTGGGACATTTGTCGATCGGCAGATCCGAGATGCTCTGGAATTCCTCGAATTCATGACCGCATTTGTTGCAAACATACTGATAGGTCGGCATTGTTGGTCCGTCTCTCTTGCACTCGTCACTGCCGACTCGGTCGGACGGGTGTCGTTAATGTATCTTCGTCGCGGCCTCGGTGAGGCCGGCTTTGAGCCGCCGCAGGCCGTCCTCGAGGCGGTCGGTCGAAACCGCGTATGACAGCCGAAGGCAATTGTTCACGCCAAAGGCTTCGCCGGGGACCAGCGCGACGCCATGCTCCTCGA
>CAYPYM010000085.1:1005-5143 GCA_964414435.1 uncultured Ignavibacteriales bacterium
ACCGCCTCGATATAGGCATTGCCCGCCGTCAGCAGGAAACCGGCCAGCGCCTCGGCTGTGGTGAGCGACCGCCCGGCGACGGTGCTACCCAGAAGCTCCGAAATATCGGGGAAAAGGTAGAAGGCACCGCCGGTATCGGGACAATGCACTCCGCTAATCGAACGCAGAACATCGAGCGCGCGTTCCCGTTTTTTTGCCAGGCTGACCCGGAGGGTCTGAGCGAAATCGTTCGGTGTCGTCAGCGCCGCCAGCGCCGCCTCCTGCGATATCGAGCAGGCGTTATTGGTCGTGTGCGACTGCACCAGCGCGGCCGCCTCGATAACCTCGCGCGGTCCGACGGCGTGCCCGATCCGCCATCCGGTCATCGCGAAACTCTTGCTGAATCCCGAAACGGTGATCACGCGGTCGGGGAGGTCCAGTGCCAGGGCCGCTAAGGGCAAATGCTCATGCGGCGGGTAGACCAGTTCTTCGTAGATCTCGTCCGAGATGATCCAGGGGTTGCGCCGGCGGGCCAGTTCGGCAATCGGCACGAGGTGATCGCGATCGTAAACCGCGCCGGTCGGGTTGTTGGGCGTGTTGAGAATGATAGCGCGGGTGCGGCCGGTAATCGCCGCTGCAATCGCCTCGGCGTTCGGTTGATAGTTTTCGGATGCCTTTATCTCAACCACAATCGGAATCGCGCCGCACATGGCGATCTGATCGGGATAGCTCGGGTAGTAGGGGGCAAGGATGATGACTTCGTCGCCGGGGCCGCAGAGGCTGTAGAGGACGTTGAACAGCGCCTGCTTGGAGCCGTTGGAAACCAGCACCTGATCGGTCCGGCACGGCCGGTTTGACATGACCGCGTAGCGTTCGGCGATCGCTTCGCGAAGCTCCACGGTGCCGGCGTTGAGGGTGTAACGGGTGCGGCCGTCGCGGATCGCCCGTATCCCGGCCTCGGCTGCAACGGGCGGGGTGGGGGTGTCGAGTTCACCGGTCGCGAGCGACACGATGTCGCGGCCCGCCCGCGCCAGTGCTTTGACTCGGGCGAACCAGGCCATCGTTCCCGATGGTTTGATCCTGGCTATGTTCGTTGACAGCTTCATATCACGCCAGAGGCGAAACCGGCGATCCCGGTTTCGCCCCCGCTATCAAATACCCTGTTGCGTCAGACCGGCTCAGGTCCGCAGTTTGGCAATTCCTTCTTTGGTCGGGCCGGCCTTGACAATCTCGGCCGGCGTGCCCTCGGCGAACTTCTTGAAGTTCTCGATAAAGAGCGCCGCGAGTTGGGCGTACTTGTCTTCATACGCTTTGGGATCTTCCCACGTCTCGATCGGGCGCAGGACTTTGTCCGGCACGCCTTCGCAATGTTTCGGCACCTCGAACCCGAAGACCGGATCGACGCGGTACTCGGCATCCTGAAGGCTGCCTTCGAGCGCCGCGTTGAGCAGGGTGCGGGTGTGGTGGATGCTCATGCGTTTGCCGATCCCGTACGGTCCGCCGGTCCAGCCGGTGTTGACCAGCCAGCAGGTCGCGCCGTACTTGAGCATCTTGTTTCGGAGCATGTCGGCGTAGTAGTACGGGTGATGCACCATGAACGGCGCGCCGAAACAGGCGCTGAAGGTGATCTCCGGCTCCTTGCCGAGATCAACCTCGGTGCCGCTCACTTTCGAGGTATACCCCGAAATGAAGTGGTACATCGCCTGCTCGGGTGTCAGCCGCGCGATCGGCGGCATCACGCCGGAGGCGTCGCAGGTGAGCATGATGATGTTCTTCGGGTGTCCGCCCATCTTGTCCGCAACGGCGTTGTCGATGTATTCCAGCGGGTAAGCCGCGCGGGTGTTTTCGGTCAGCGTCTCGTCGTCGAGATCGAGGAACCGGGTGACCGGGTCGTATACGACGTTTTCGAGGATGGTCCCGAATTTCCGCGTGCAGGCGTAAATCTGCGGCTCGGCGGTGGGGGAGAGGGCGATCACCTTGGCGTAGCAGCCGCCCTCGAAATTGAACACGCCCTCGTCGCTCCAGCCGTGCTCATCGTCGCCGATGAGGCCGCGGTTCGGATCGGCCGAGAGGGTCGTCTTGCCGGTTCCCGAGAGGCCGAAGAAGAGGGCGGTATCGCCGCCCTTGCCGATATTGGCGGAGCAGTGCATCGAAAGCACGTTCTCCAGCGGCAGGAGGAAGTTCATCACGGTGAAGGCCGACTTCTTGATCTCGCCGCCGTAACCGGAGTTGCCGATCAGGCAGAGTTTCTCGTCGAAATTCAGCAGGATGAACGTTTCGGAGAGGGTCCCGTCGATCTGGGGCATCCCCTTGAACGAGGGAATCGAGACGATCGTGAATTCGGGGATGAACCGCCGCAGTTCTTCGTTCGTTTCCGGCTGCACGAACATGTTCCGGGCGAACAGCGAGTGCCAGGCGAATTCGGTGATGATGCGCACCGGCAGGCGGTAGTTCGGATCGGCGCCGCAGTAGCAGTCCTGTACGAAGAGGTCGCGTCCCTGGAGGAAACCCTGGAGCCGGTTCCAGACCGAGTGGAACTTGTCGATCGCGAACGGCCGGTTGTATTCGCCCCACCAGATCTTGTCTTCGGTGGTCGCTTCTTTGACGACGAATTTATCGTTGGCCGAGCGGGCGGTGTGTTTGCCGGTGTCGACTGTAATCGCGCCCATGTGGGTCATCCGGCCCTCGCTGCGGAAGATGATCTCCTCGTAGAGGGCTTCGCTCGGCAGGTTCCAGTAGACGTGGTGCAGGTTGGCCAGTCCGTGGTTGGACAGGTCGTAGTCGCTTTTGACCGCCGAAGCTTCTTTCTGGGCCGGCGTTTTGACATCGATGATGTACTGGGTCATTTCCAGTCCCTCCTGAGCTTGCGGTCGCCGATATAGATTTCGTTGGGTGATTCGGGATCGAGCGCCCACTTGATGCGCTGGACGCCTTCCTTGATGTCTTTGACCGTGCCGCAGAACGACAGGCGAAGGTGACCTTCCATCCCGAATTCTTTCCCCGGCACCGAGACGACCCGCGCCTTGTCGAGGACGAACTGCGACAGCTTGACCGAGTCCGTGCCGTAGGCGCGGAAATCGGGCAGGCAGTAGAAGGTCCCTTTGGGGCGGATGGTGCGGATGCCGTTGAACGAGTTCAATTCGTTCATCATGACCGTGGCGTTGTTCTCGAGGGTGAGGCGCAGGCTCTCGACACCGCTCTGCACGCCGGTCAGGGCGCCGGCGGCGGCCGCCTGCGCGACCACCGAGGGGCACGAGGTATTCTGCGCCGCGATGTTGATCATCGCCTCGGTGACTTTCTTGTTCGCGATCGTCCAGCCGATCCGGAATCCGGTCATGGCGTACGATTTCGAGACGCCGTTGACCACGACCAGCTTGGAATTCTCCGAGTCGTCCTTCGCGTACTTGTAGCAGGGCGTCCACTTGCCGTCACCAAAGACGAGCTTGTGATAGATGTCGTCCATGATGAGGTAAATGTCTTTTTTCTCGCAGTAGGCGACCAGCTCGGCGATGAAGTCCTCACTGTAGACGGCCCCCGACGGATTGTTGGGGCTGTTGATGACGATCGCCTTGGTGTAGCCGCTGACCGACTGGGCGATGTCTTCCATGGTCGGCTCGAAGCGGCCGTCCTCGGGGGTGACGACCACCGGGACGCCGTAGACCATGCGCACGATCTCGGGGTAGCTGACCCAGTAGGGCGCCACGATGATAACTTCGTCCTGCGGATTGACGATCGCCATCATGAGATTGTAGAAGGCCTGCTTGGCGCCGGACGAGGAGAGGACGTTGCGCGGCCCGACGATCTTGTTGTAGTTCTCCTCGGTGTAGCGGATGATCGCCTTGATCAGCGACGGAATCCCCTCGGTGGGAGTGTAGCGGATCTCTCCGCTGGTCAGTTTGGCGGCGCTGGCAAGGATGGCGTCGATCGGCACCTTGCTTTTTGGTTCCCCCGCGCCGAGGTGGATCACCGGTTCGCCGCGCTCTTTGAGAAGCCGGGCGGCTTCGTTCAGTTTGAGCGTCGGGGACTCGTGAACTTCCCTGGCAAGCTGACTGATGCTCATGGTCCTACCCTCGTAAAAGTGTCGCGATGGCGCTGACGTCGACGATGTCATCGTACGAACACCCGCGCGAAAGATCGTTAGCCGGTTTATCGAGCCCCT
>CAYPYM010000085.1:5153-8724 GCA_964414435.1 uncultured Ignavibacteriales bacterium
CCTGGATGATCGGGCCGGTGGCGGTGGCTCCCGCCAGTCGCTGGGTCAGCTTGTAGCCGATATTGCCCGCGTCGAGATCGGGGAAGACCAGGACGTTGGCGTTGCCGGCGATAGTCGACCCCGGCGCCTTTTTCGCGCCGACTTCCGGCACGATCGCAGCGTCGAGCTGCAATTCACCGTCGACGGCGAGATCCGGGTGCTCCTTTTTCAATATGTCAAGGGCCGCCAGCACCTTGTCGACATCGTCATGCTTCGCCGACCCCTTGGTCGAAAACGAGAGCATGGCGATACGCGGTTCCTCGCCGAGGAGGAACCGGAGCGTGTCGGCGCTGGAAACGGCGATCGAAGCCAGTTGAACCGGGTCCGGGTTGGGGACCACGGCGCAGTCGGCGAAGACGAACACCTTGTTCTTTTCGCCGCGGTATTCGGGCATCGTCATCAGGAAGCAGCTCGAGACGGTTTTGATGCCCGGCTTGAGGCCGATACAGTGGATCGCGGCGCGGAGGACGTCGCCGGTGGTGTTGACCGCGCCCGAGACCGAGGCATCGGCCTTGTCCTTGCGGACCATCATCGCGCCGTAGTACAGTTCCCCCTTCATGATCGAGCGCGCTTCGCTTTCGGACATCCCCTTGTTCTTGCGCAGCTCGAACAGCTCGTGGGCGAATTCGTCGAGATCGGCCGCCTGCGACGGATCGATAACATCGACCCGGTCGAGGCCGAGCGCGTGCTCTTTCGCCAGGGCCGCTATCTCGTCGGTGTCGCCGAGCAGGGTGACGCTCGCGAGCTTCTCGTCGGTCAGTTTTTTCGCCGCCAGGATGGTCCTCGGTTCGGTTCCTTCCGGCAGCACCACACGCCGCGGGTCTTTCCGGGCGCGTTCTTTTATTCGTTCAACCGCGTTCATGGTTGACTCCCCAATTGGTATCGATCTATTCCGAACTCTCGGCCGTCGTTTCGACGGTGCCGAGACTATCGTTCAAATCGGGATCGGTGAGGTAGGCCTGGATGAACCGGTCGAGGTCGCCGTCCATCACCGCCTGCACGTTCCCCGTCTCGACGTTGGTCCGATGGTCCTTGACGAGGTTGTAGGGGTGGAAGACGTACGACCGGATCTGCGAGCCCCACTCGATCTTCTTTTTCTGATTCTCGAACTTTTGCATCTTTTTCGCCTCTTCCTCTTTCCTGAGCTGGTAGAGGCGCGATTTCAGCACGGTGAAGGCGGCGTCCTTGTTCTTGTGCTGGCTCCGCTCCGATTGACAGGTGACCACGATCCCGGTCGGGATATGGGTCAGGCGGATCGCCGAGGACGTTTTGTTGACATGCTGGCCGCCGGCGCCCGAGGCGCGGTAGGTGTCGACCCGGACATCTTCGTCGTTGAGGTCGATATCGATATTCCCCTCGACCTCGGGGAAGACGTGCACGGATACGAACGAGGTGTGGCGGCGGGCGGCGGCGTCGAACGGGGAGATGCGCACGAGGCGGTGGACGCCCGATTCGGCCTTGAGGAAACCGAAAGCGTTGTCGCCTTTGATCTCAAGCGTGGCTGATTTCAGGCCGGCTTCGTCGCCGGGCTGATAGTCCATGAGTTCGACGGTGAGGCCGCTGCGTTCGGCCCAGCGGTTGTACATGCGAAAAAGCATGTCGGCCCAGTCCTGCGACTCGGTGCCGCCGGCGCCCGGATGGATCGTGAGAATGGCGTTGCGGTGATCATCGGGGCCGGAGAGGAGAGCTTCCGATTCGAGGCGGTCGACCTCGCCGTTGAGTTGGTCGACCGTGGACGTCAGTTCGTTCAGTTCGGCGGCGCCCGCGGAAGAGTCGGTCATCTCGAGCAGTTCCGCGACCGCGGTGACATCGCTGGTCAGCCGCTCGTGGGTCTCGACCCACTTCTTGTGGACGGAAATCTCTTTCAGGATCCCCTGGGCTTTCTGGTTGTCGTCCCAGAAATCGGGGGCGGCGGTGAGTTTTTCGAGTTCCGCTATTTTCTGAATGCGCGCCTCGAGGTCAAAGAAACCTCGCTAGTTTTTCGAGGCGCTCTTTGAGTTCCGGAACGCGGTTTTTCAAATCAGGCAGCATCGGTCCGTTTCCTCCGTCCAGAAAACGGGAAATATAGGGAGTTGAGTGTCGGCGGTCAACACGAATCGGGCGGGAAATGTTATTTTTTTCACAAAGTTCACCGGTGAATCGAGCGGGAAAAGAGAGTTGACAAGTCCATAGCAGCGGCTATCTTGGTCGTCACGTATGAAGCTCGACACCGTTGTTGTTGGCCCCTTTCAGGTAAACTGTTACCTCTACTGGGATGAGACCGTCGCCGAAGGCGTGATAATCGATCCGGGCGACGATGCCCGCCGGATTTTTGCGGCGGTCGAACGCGCCAAATTCGCACCGCGTGCGGTGCTTCTGACCCACGGCCACGGCGACCACATCGCCGCGGTCGATGCGGTCATGAAAGAATACGATATCCCGCTCTATGTCGGCGCCGGGGAAGAAGACCTGCTGAAGAATCCATCGGCTAATGTGTCCGACCTTATCGGGCATCCGATAGTCGCCCCGCCCCCGGATATCACGTTAAAAGATAATGACTTAGTGCAGGAGGGGCCGGTCGTCCTGCGGGTCCTGGCCACCCCCGGACATTCTCCGGGCGGGGTTTGCTATCTCGATGAGAAAGCCGGCATCCTGTTCACCGGCGATACCCTCTTCTGGGGCTCGATCGGGCGTACCGATTTTCCCGGCTGTTCCCACGAGCAATTAATCCGATCGATTGAGACCAAAATCATGACGCTGCCGGACTCTGTGATCTGCTATCCCGGCCACGGGCCGAAAACCTCGGTCGGCGGCGAGCGCGTCAACAACCCGTTCCTGGGGGGCGGTTATGCCGTTTGATCTTTCCGGAATCCGCCCGCTGGAGCTGGCCAATCTGACCGACTACCACTGCCACTGCGATTATTCCGCCGATGCGCAGGGGACGATCACCGAGTATTGCCAGGCGGCGCTCCGGCGGGGCCTGGCCGAGATCTGCTTCACGACGCATTACGACACCCGTCCGGGTTCGACCATGATCGACTGCTTCATTCGCATCAACGGCGACCTTCGGCGTGGTTCACCCGAGCACGTCGCGCCGTATGTCGACGATGTCCTGAAGGCGCACGACGAATTCTACGCCCGCGGTCTGTCGGTGAAGCTCGGGGTTGAATTCGGATGGTGGCCGGGGTGTGAGGAGTCGGCGTTGCGCCTGAAAGAGGCGTATCCGTTCGATTACATGTTGTGCGGTCTCCATGAGATCGGCGATATCAATATCTGTTCGAGCAAGGTCGACAAGCACCTTGCGCGCATCAGCGGAGAGGATCTGCTCCGGGAGTATTTCCACGAGATGACAGCCGCGGCGAAGACAGGTCTGTTCAACACGCTGGCGCATATCGGCTATTACCGCCGTCACGGTCTCGGCTACTATGGTGAGATCATAAACCGAGGGCACGAACCGTATCTCGAGGAATTCTTCGAGGCGCTCAAGTCGACCGACACCGGTCTGGAGATAAACACCTCGGCGCTGCGCCACGGAATGGACGACTACTACCCG
>CAYPYM010000086.1:0-8713 GCA_964414435.1 uncultured Ignavibacteriales bacterium
TCGAACCGGGACGTGTCGGGCAAGTTCCAGCCGGACAAGGGGATCGACCTCATCGACGAGGCCGGTTCGCGGGCCCATCTCGCCACCTACACCCGGCCGGAATCGTTTGGTGAAATCGAAAATCGTCTCACCGAACTGCAGACCAAGAAAGAGCAGGCGGTCAAGAACCAGGCGTTCGAAACCGCCGCGCAGCTTCGCGATGAGATCAAGGCGACCAAGGAAGAACTCGCCAACCTCCAGGAGGAATGGGAGAAGACCCGCGAGCAGGAGACGGTGACGCTCACCGCCGACGATGTCGCGACCGTCCTGTCGAAAATGACCGGCATCCCCCTCTTCCGTCTCGAGGAAAACGAGTCGAAACGCCTCCTTCGCATGGAAGACGAACTGCGCAAGAGCATCGTCGGCCAGGACGAGGCGATCTCGTCGATCGCCAAGGCGATCCGCCGCGCCCGCGCCGGACTCGGCGACCCGCGCCGTCCGATCGGAACGTTCATGTTCCTCGGCCCGACCGGGGTCGGCAAGACCGAACTGGCCCGCTCGCTGGCGACCTTCCTCTTCGAGGACGTCGAATCGCTCATCCGGATCGACATGTCGGAGTACATGGAGAAATTCGCAGTTTCGCGGCTGATCGGCGCGCCCCCCGGCTATGTCGGCTATGAAGAGGGCGGCCAGTTGACCGAAAAGGTCCGCCGCAAACCGTACTCGGTGGTGCTGCTCGACGAAATCGAGAAGGCGCACCCGGATGTCTTCAACATCCTGCTGCAGCTTTTCGACGACGGCCAGTTGACCGACAGTTTCGGCCGCAAGGTCGACTTCAAGAATACCGTCGTGATCATGACTTCGAACCTCGGTACCCGCCAGCTGCGCGAGCAAAAGACGGTCGGGTTCGATGCCGAGGCGCTCGACGGTTCCTACGACGGCATGTCGCGGAAGATCCGCGAGGAACTCAAGAAGGCGTTCAACCCCGAACTGCTCAACCGTATCGATGAAACGGTCGTGTTTCATGCGCTCGGCAAGGAGCACATCAAGCAGATCATCGATATCCAGGTGGCCGACACCGCCAAGCAGCTCGCCGAAAAGGGAATCGCCTTCAAGCTCACCGACGAGGCCAAGGAGTTTATCTGCGACAAGGGCTGGGAGCCGGAATACGGCGCCCGTCCGCTCAAGCGGGCGCTGCGCAAGTATCTCGAGGATCCGCTTTCGGAGGAGATCCTGCGCGGCCAGTACGCCGGCGATTGCGAGCTGGTGATCTCGGCGGGCAACGACGGCCTCGTGTTCAGCTTCAACACGCGGCAGCCCGAGGAGAGCGCCTCCAACGGCAAGCAGCCGGTCGAGCACTAATTTGGTGGCCCGCCGCTTGCGGTGGGTTCCCTTCGATAGAAAGTCCTTACGGCACCACGGTGCCCCCGTCAATACGGCGGCCGGGGAATCACTCCCCGGCCGTCTTTTTTTGGTGCTCCACTTTTCCCCTTTCCAATCCCGCCTCTCTTGTCCATATTACATCCACGGGAGACATCAATGGCACAGCTTCCTGCCTCACGCCCGACCCGAACTCCAGAGAGAGGAGACACCCATGCCGACAGCAGTTGCCGTCAACGGCAGCCCCCGCAAATCAAAGGGAAATACCGCCGTCGTCCTGAACGCCTTCTTGGAAGGCCTCTCCGATGGCGGCATCACGACCGAACTCCGCTACGCCAGCCGGCTCGACATCAAGCCGTGCATCTGCGGCGATATGCGCTGCTGGTATCAAACCCCCGGCGAATGTTACATCCGCGATGACATGGACGATCTGCTCGAGACCATCAAGAAGGCCGAGACCTTTATCCTCGCGACCCCGGTCTATATCCCCCTGCCCGGCGCGATGCAGAACTTCCTCAACCGCCTCTGTCCTTTGATGAACCCCGCCCTCGAGTTCCGCGACGGCCGCACCCGCGCCCGTGTTCGCGACGGGTTCGCCATGCGCCGCATCGTGCTTGTTTCAACCGGCGACTGGTGGGAAAAAGGGAATTCCGACGTTGTTACGCACATCGCAAAAGAACTGGCCGCCGATCTGAGTATCGAGTTCGCCGGCGCCGTCGTGCGCCCGCACGCATCGGTGATGCGGCCCGGAGGGCAAATCACCCCCGATGGTCAGGCGGTGCTCGAGGCTGTCCGCCGCGCCGGATCCGAACTGGCGACGACCGGGGAAATGCAGCCGGCGACGCTCGCGCAGGTCAGCCGGCCGCTGGTGCCCGAGGAAGCCCTGCGCAAGATGTACAACGATCTGAACCCGGCCTGACCCCGCCGGGCGGGTCTCGGGCTGCCCATGGCTGTTGGTGAGCGACGGCGAGCCTCGATCGGTCCTGGATGCGGTCCTTTCAAGGCGACGCACACAGTGCGCCCTGTCCTTCCTGCTCTTCTCCTGAGCATTTCCGCAGAAACAACCGCGCTCCCGTGCTGTTTTAGTACGTAACGAGCCGACGAGCCGACCCCAGGGGATTGCGCCTGCGGAAGGGGCCGATGCCGTCGGCCATTCGAGAGTAGGGACCGACGTGACGGGAAGCGGATTTGGATTCAACGAAGTGCTGACCGTGATCTTCTGGATCGCGATTATCACCGTTGTCATCACAGGTGTATGGATGCTGGTCGGGTCGTGGTGGCGTTACCGGCGCCAACAATCGTCCCCGCCCGAGTCCGCCGAAAAGAGCTCCGCCACCGGCGACACTTCGCACGACGAACATGAACGATGCAGGGGCCGAGTCGGAGAATCCAGGACGATCGGGAGGGACTGGAATGAATAGCAAGCACGTTGACACGGAGCAATATATCGACCCGGTCTGCGGCATGACCGTTTCAAGCGACTCGCCGCACCACCTTCGCCACGACGGGCACGAGATATATTTCTGCAGCGCCGGCTGCAAGGAGAAGTTCCAACGGGAGCACGATCACGACGACACCCTCGCGAAGTTGAAAGACCCGGTGTGCGGCATGGATGTCACCGCCGACAGCCCGCACCATACGGTCCACAACGGCGAGACTATCTATTTCTGCAGCGCCGGCTGCAAAACCAAATTCGAATCCGATCCGGACAAGTTTACCGGGCACGAACACACGGACCACGATCATGAGCATGAGCACGGCGCACCAGCCGCGAAGGCCGACGACCACGCGGCCGCCTACGTCTGCCCGATGCACCCGGAGGAGACCTCCTCCAAACCGGGCGTCTGCATCCAGTGCGGCATGGCGCTCGAGCCAACCGTGCCCGCCGCGCCGAAGTCGAAAACCGAATACACCTGCCCGATGCATCCCGAGATTATCCGCGATGCCCCGGGCACCTGCCCGATCTGCGGCATGGCGCTCGAACCGCGTACGGTCACGGTCGATGAAGAAGAAAACCCCGAGCTCAAGGACATGACTCGGCGCTTCTGGATCAGTGTGGCACTGTCGTTCCCGCTGATCGTGATTGCAATGGGCGGTATGATCCCGGCGCTTCACAACTGGCTCGCCACGATCACCTCGGCCAGGACCCTCACGATTCTCGAACTGGTTCTGGCGACCCCGGTCGTCCTGTGGGCCGCCGCGCCGTTTTTCGTACGGGCGTGGAATTCGATCATCTACCGCAGCCCGAACATGTTCACCCTGATCGGGCTCGGGGTCGGCGTGGCCTATGTCTACAGCCTGATTGCCGCGCTTTTCCCCGGCATCTTCCCGGTTGCGTTCCGCAACGCCGCCGGTCAGGTCGATGTCTATTTCGAGGCATCAGCGGTCATCGTGACGCTCGTCCTGCTCGGCCAGGTACTCGAACTTCGGGCGCGAAGCCGCACCGGCGCCGCGATTAAGTCGCTGCTCGGGCTCGCCCCGAACACCGCCCGCATCGTCCGCAACAACGGCAACGAGGAAGACATCCCGCTCGAGCAGGTTCATGTTGGCGACCGTCTCCGCGTCCGGCCGGGGGAGAAGATCCCGGTCGACAGCGTGGTGGTCGACGGCTCCAGCTCGGTCGATGAATCGATGATCACCGGCGAGCCGATCCCGACCGAAAAAAGCGCCGGCGACCGCGTTATCGGCGCCACCATCAACGGCACCGGCTCCCTGATTGTCCGCGCCGAGAAGATCGGCTCGGACACCCTCCTGGCCCGCATCGTGCAAATGGTTTCCGAGGCCCAGCGAAGCAAGGCGCCGATACAGCGGATGGCCGATATCGCTGCCGCCTATTTCGTCCCGACCGTGGTCGGCATTTCGATCATCACGTTTATCGTCTGGGCGCTGGTCGGGCCGTCGCCGCGACTCACCCACGCCCTCGTGAACGCGGTTGCGGTGCTGATTATCGCCTGTCCCTGCGCCCTCGGTCTGGCTACGCCGATGTCCATCATGGTCGCCAGCGGCAAGGGGGCCACGGTCGGTGTGCTGTTCAAGAACGCCGAGGCGATCGAAGTCTTTCGCAAGGTCGATACCCTCGTGGTCGACAAGACCGGCACGCTCACAATCGGCAAGCCTCGCCTGACCGCGGTCCACGCCGCCGGCTCGCACTCCGAGTCGGAATTGCTGGCCGCCGCCGCCGGACTGGAGAAGGGGAGCGAACATCCGCTCGCGACCGCGATTATCGACGGCGCCGCGGAGCGCAAAATCTCCCCGGCCGATATTCGCGACTTCCAGTCGGTCACCGGAAAAGGGGTCACCGGCACCCTCGACAACCGCAAAGTTGCGCTCGGCAACCGCGCCCTGATTGATCAGCTCGGCATCGATCCCGCCCCGCTGCTCGAAAGGGCCGAAAGCATGCGCCGCGAGGGGCAGACGGTTATGTTTGTCGCGATCGACAATCAGCCGGCCGGTCTGCTCGGTGTCTCCGATCCGATCAAGGAGAGCACCCCCGATGCTATCAAGCAGCTTCACGAGCAGGGGATATCGATCGTGATGCTCACCGGCGACAACCGTACCACCGCCGAGGCGGTTGCGGGGAAACTCGGCATCGACGAAGTCGTGGCGGAGGTTCTGCCGGATCAGAAGGCGGAGGTCGTCAAGAAGCTTCAGGCGGAAGGCAAGTTTGTGGCGATGGCCGGCGACGGCATCAACGACGCTCCCGCGCTGGCACAGGCGCAGGTGGGTATCGCAATGGGGACCGGCACCGATGTCGCGATGGAAAGTGCCGGCGTGACGCTCGTGAAGGGTGATCTCGGCGGGATCGTGCGGGCCCGGAAGCTGAGCCGCCTGACGATCGGCAATATCAAGCAGAATTTGTTCCTGGCGTTTGTCTATAACTCGGCCGGAGTGCCGATCGCCGCCGGCGTGCTGTATCCGTTCCTCGGTATCTTACTCAGCCCGATTTTTGCCGCCGCCGCGATGAGCTTCAGCTCGGTTTCGGTGGTGAGCAACGCCCTGCGCCTGCGCAAAGCGGACATATAGGTCGGTGGGCTACCGGGAACGATTCAGCGAGTTACGGGATTTATTGACGGAGATAGTGAACGATGTACCATCTTGTCCTGCTTATGCCGATAATCGGCCTGATCGTCTTCTGGATCTGGCCGCTGTCGATCGCGCTGCCGGTATACGCCGCGATCCTGATTGTATCCGGCCTCCTGTGGGCCGTTCTCCTGAAAGCGATGCACCGTCCCGTGACGACCGGCGAGGAAAGCATGATCGGCCAGGCCGTGACCGTGCTGGATACCTCCGAGCAGGATCATGTCGGTCACGTCCGGATTCGCGGGGCGATCTGGCGCATTACCGCCGAGACAACCCTGCATCGGGGAGACAAGGTGCAGATTATCGGGGTCGACGGCCTCACGCTGAAAGTCGCCCCACCGCCGGAAACGACACGCTGACCGCACGACGGTCCGTTACCCTGAGCTGGTCGAAGGCTGCAGCTGTCGAAGGCTGTGCTTATCGAAGGCTGAGCGGAATCGACAGGTCAGCGAAGATCTAGAACGACCAGTTGACGATCGGGAAGACCGGGAACTGGCCGCCCGTCTTGATGATATTCACCAGTCCGATCTGAAGCCCGTGCATGCTCTGGCAATAGTTGACCAGCCCGAGCTGGAAACCGTTGCCGTGGCCGGCGTAGTTCACCACGCCCCACTGGAACCCCTCGAAATTCCCCTTCGTGATGTTGACCCAGGAGTCCTGCCAGCCGACGAAGTCACCCTCGGTCATACCGACCAGGCCGAACTGCACGCCCTTGGAAACGCCCCCGGTCGAATAGCTGACCAGCCCCCAGTCAAGGCCGCTGACATACTTGTTTTTGCCGTAGATGAGGCTGAGCCGGACACCGGTGACACCCTGGTCCTCGGGTACGATCTGGATCGGCGAGAAGAGCGAGAGCTGAATCGGATTCGTTTTCTCCTGCGCCTGTGCCGGAGCAACGGCGAAGAGCGCCGCTATCATGATAGACGCGAGCAGGAAACAGATAGTTCTGCGCATTGGGTCCTCCGATGTACCTGTAGTGGTTGAATTCCGATCCCCATATACCACATTCGGGGCGAATACACCACTATTATTTCAAATGCGACCCGTCTGTTCCGCGCCGCCCCGCCGTGCCATCCTCCAACCGCGTCTTAGGCATCGGAGTAGGAAAATCTTGAGGTTCGTCACTCCGCATTCGTACCTAGAGTGTGTCCCGGCCCGCGCCGAATTACCGCGCTTGCGCCGGGACCGGCTGCAAACCGCACGGCCACTGCACATCCATCCCGCTCTTCAGCGGCTCAAGCCCGGCCGAAATCGAAAACGCCTTCAGTGAGGAGGAAATACGATGATAGTCCAATTCGTGAAATTCAAGAGCGCCCTTTCCCCGGATGAGGTCAAGAAGATGATGGAAGAGCGCCTCGACCAGTATCGCCGGATGCCCGGCCTGCTTCAAAAATACTACTTCCTGGAGAACGAAACCGGTGAGTTCGGCGGCATCTATGTGTGGGATTCCATGGATTCGCTGAAAGCATTCCGTCAAAGCGAACTCGCCAAGAGTATCCCGACAGCCTACAAGGCGCAGGGAACGCCCCGGATCGAACTGCTCGACGTGATCGAGGTGCTGCACAGCCCGACTCCCGCTCACTAGCAACCGACCGGGCTCCCGCCGGGGGGCCCGGCTCCTCACTTTGCGAAAGTAATCCCGAAGCCGACCCTTGTCAGAGTCTTCTTGTAGTCGACCAGGCTCTCGCCGTACCCGCGCGATATCCGGATCGTGAAGAAACTCGTGGTGGTGCCGGGAATCGGCGCCGTCAACATCAGGTAACCGCCGCCGTTGCCGGTCCGCGGATTGCCCTGCAGCATGAGGTGAACGGTGTGGCGGCGCACGAACCGGTAATACACGTGAAGGCGGGAGTGGCCGAGATAGTCGGTGATATCCGGGTTATCATCACCGACCGCCGCCTCGGGATACTCCTTGTCATCTTCCGGGATTCGATACCGAAGCTTGAGATACACGAGGAAATTCGGGCGATAGTAGTACGGGCAGGCATACAGCAGATTCCAGCTTCGCGAGATCGGCGGCCGCTGGCCGTTCGATTCGTGCTCGAAGCCGAGATCGACACCGGCCCGTCCGCCCTGAAACGGAATCGGCTCGGGACGAAAGAACAGCTCCGGGTTGTAGTTCGTTTCCCGGAACGGCGCCGAATTGTTGTGGTCGTACGCCTGCCAGAACGAGATCTGGGTGTAGCCGAAATAGACCGGCAGGCTGAAAATCCGGTACTTGGCGCTCATCTGAAAGACCGCCTCGGTCCGGGCACCGTCGTATTCGTTCGAGAACGTGACCGGCAGCATGAACAGCTCTTTGTGAAGCGACAGTCCCGGCCCCGTTCGTATCCGCTGGAATACCGCCGATGAATCCTGCGCCGCGGCCGATACCGCGATCATTATCGTCACCGCCAGAGCCACGACTGCGGCCCTGACACGGCTTCCTCGACCGATTGCTGAAACCAACGCGACCTCCCCTGAAATGCTTCATGATCGACAGGACGGCCCGCGTGCCCTCCCCCCGGGCACAGGCGCCCTCTATCAAGCAGTATGACACTATACCGGGGCGGGCGTCAAGCCCGATCTGACTGAGGCCGTAGGACAAGGGCGGTCAATCTCCTCCGCGTCACCCTGAGCCTGTCGAAAGGTGAATGGAGTCGAAGGGTTGACGAAGGCAAGCAGTGTCCGGTAACCGCGGCAGAAAAATGCCCTCGTCTGTCGCGTAAACCGCGTATCACCGGTATGCCCGGGCAAACTGCTGCTCGCAACTCCCAACTACAACCGGGCGCCCAATGCAACCGCTGCTGCGATCCCGCTGCATCTCCGACGGGCGACATGGCGGCGCGGATCCCTATCTCCTTAACGACGAGGTGAACCGATGGTCGTCCAGTTCGTGAAGTTCAAAAGCACCCAGACTATGGATGAGAAGCAAAGCGTCATGCATGAGCGCATGGGCAACTTCCGAGCCCTGCCCGGCTTGATTCAGAAGTACTACTGTTTTGAAGAGTCGACCGGTGAGGTTGCCGGAATCTACTTCTGGGATTCGATGGAGTCCCTGAACGAGTTCAAGCAGAGCGAACTCGCCCAAACGATTGCGTCGGCCTACAAGGCCGAAAGCGACCCCCGGGTCGAAATCCTCGAGGTGATGGAAATCCTGCGGAGCTGAGGACTCAGGGTGGCCCCCCGTTTATGGTGGGTCCCTTCATCCCCGCCCCTCGATACACCTTACTTCAGCAGGATCATCTTCTTAGCCTGAACAACGTCATCGGCCTGCAGCCAGTAGAAATAGATG
>CAYPYM010000087.1:0-4168 GCA_964414435.1 uncultured Ignavibacteriales bacterium
CGTACCTAAACCAAGGGGTGACCACGAAACGCCATCCCAAGCCGCAACACAACTGGCGCTAGTATCTCCTGCCTGTGTGAAGTATCCCCCCACAACGAGACGTCCGTCATATACAGCAAGAGCGAGTACCGCGCTGTTTACTCCCAGTCCAATGGGTGACCATGAAGAGCCGTCCCAACTAGCCAGATTGTACGCATAATTGCCACCGGCTACTTCGAACTGACCGCCCGCAATCAACTTGCTATCGAAAACGGTTAACGCGTACACATAGGGATAGGCACCGTTGACCCCGGTGCCGAGGGCGGACCAAGAATCGCCATCCCAAGCAGCGATTTGATTTGCCGAGGCTCCTCCAGCTGAATCGAAGTGGCCGCCAGCAATCAAGCTCCCGTCGTAAATCGTCAGAGCATAGACATAGGGTCCCGTTCCGGCGCCGAGTGCGGACCATGAACCTCCATCCCAGCAAGCAATCTTCCTCGCCGGAACACCTCCAGCTGTGGTGAATGCCCCGCCTGTGGCAAGTGCACTCCCGTAAACAGAAAGGGCATAGACGGTAGCCGTATCTCCATTCACCCCACCCCCCAGGTCTGACCATCCTAGTCCGTCCCATGAGGCAACATGACTAGCGTCTGCCCCACTGACCGCCGTGAAGTAGCCTGCAGCTATCAGGTCATTATCGTATACTGACAATGCGGCAACACTTCCATCGGTTCCCGGTCCGAAATCATTCCAATTCGAACCATCCCAAGCAGCGATGCCAACGGCTCCCCCCTCGCCAGCAATCGAAAACCAGCCTCCTGCTATCAATCGGTTCTCGAACACCGTAAAGGCGGTGACGTCGTAGTCCATCCCTGACCCAAGGGGAGACCAGTTGCTACCGTTCCATGCAGCTACATAATTGGAGCTTGTATCGCCAGCAGTCTCAAAGTGCCCACCAGCGATCAATGCACCATCGTAATCTGTCAAAGCACTCACTGAGGCGTTCTGCACAACACCTGCCATTCCAGTACTTAGCGGCGACCAAGATGCTCCGTCCCACTCCGCAATGTTGTTGACCTGTATCCCCCCCGCTGCACTAAACATGCCACCAGCTATCAGATGTCCACCGTACTCCGTGAGAGTCTCGACCAAATAATTGGTACCTAAGCCAAGAGGCGACCAGTGGTTTCCATCCCATGCCGCAACTTTATCCGCACTTTCACCTCCGGCGGTATCGAACGCCCCGCCTGCAATCAGCTTTCCATCATACAGGCCCAAAGCATATACCCAAGAATTCACCCCGGAGCCAAGCGATGACCATTCACTTCCATCCCAAGTGGCGATGTAGCTTGCGGGCGTTCCGCCCGCTGTTGTGAATAGACCGCCAGCAATGAGTTTGCCGTCATAGACGGTCAACGCCCGGACCGTGAAATCGTTTGCTCCCGACATCCCGGAACCCAATGGCGACCAAGAAACTCCATCCCATTCAGCAATGTAATTGACAGTAATCCCGCCTGCTGCTGTGAATGATCCACCCGCAACCAACTTGCCGTCATATACGGTTAGCGCAAGTACACGGTCATTCAGCCCAGATCCAATAGGCGACCACGCGGTACCATCCCAAGTGGCGATATTGCTGACAATCTGGTCTCCAACAACGTCGAATTGCCCCGCTATCACCAGCTTGCTGCCAAAAACAGTCAAAGCGTGGACACCTCCATGAACACCGAGAACAGACGGCGAAATGCTGTTGTCCCAATAGATATCATCTGGATGGTCCGCACGTGTTACTGCACCCGTTTGCTTCCCAAATGGCGCAAGCTCTATCTGCAGTGTGTTTGTGCGCAACTCTGAATCAGCACCGAAGCCATATGTGAGATTGCCGTTTTCAGTTCGGTCGCTGCTCTCTATCGGTACTTCCTCCGCACAGAGTGCCGGCGGTAGGGCCACCAAGATCGCCAAAACAAGGGTAACATTCCGCGCCCGGCCAGCTTTCTTTCTCACTATCGGCCTTCCTTCCCTCTTAGCCTACTATGACATGTTGTGACTTCACTGGAGATAGAGCGATGGCGGCTTCAGAATCAGATTGAACGCCTATTACTCTATCCATACATGCTCTTCCATTCCCTCAAACTAATCCTCATCATAGTAGGTGCAAAAAAGTCGTCACAACCACATGATGGCCTTAAAGTACCCCTATATAGCCTTGATAGACTTGAGTAGCAGGCTGCCGCATCTCACTTGACCGCATAATTCCCAGCAAGAATAGACGCTCGCAAGGTCAGAGCGAATCATACAGAGAGTCTCCTGAACGATACGAACTCAGAATCCCGCTACTATCCCGATACGAAGGCTGTATCCATTAGCTGACATTTTCTCTTCCATCTTTGTACCTGACTGGTCTCCTACCATCTTCACAGTGCTACAGAAGGCGCAGCTATAAAGCGCCTCCGCACGAATCGAAAAGCCCGAGGAGAAGTAGTATTGCAACCCCGGCCCCAGATCCGCTCCTAAACCATCGTACGTTGCATCGCCCTCAGCGCGAGGCAGCCAGTCTTCTGCATAGCTGTCCCAGTAGAGTTCCACAGATCCTCCCTTAGCGGTCAGCGAATGATAATATCCTCCCGCAAGTAGGAAAGGTTGCAGACCCGAACGCGTGCTTAAATAAAATAGCAGATTGGTGCCAAACCGCATCGCTGAAACATCCACAGGAAGCCCGAGCCAAAATGCCTCATGATTTGTCTTGCTGTGAAACACCTCCAAACCGATGCGCGGGAAACGAACACCGACAGCAGCTTGAAATCCGCCGGCTCGCTCTAACTCAGGTACAATGGCAGTTTGAACGTAGCTGCCCCCTGGGTAATAGTACATGCTTTCTCCATCGAAATCACCACCGACACTACTCGATATATATTGTAGGCAGATGTACCCCTTCTTGACCCCGAAGCTATGGCTCCCGCTCTCACTGCAGTGTGCCGGTGTCACAAATACGGCTAAGAGTGCACTGACGAACCAAACTCTTCCTGGCAATACCAACTTCAGGTGCATTGCATCCTCCCATATTCTCCTTACTCAAAGACTACATACTCACTAATGACGAGTCCAGCAATCCTCTGCGGCGAGCGCAATTGAGCTACAGAAATACAATAACAGGTCCATTGCATGCATAGCACCTTTTGCTAAGGAAAGAGGACAATCGAATCGGGGATCGTGTCGACGGCTCGCACCGGAGCAAGGATTGACTGATAGTCCCGACCGTGGGTGCAATCGTCGATGCACTCATTGTAACAGGCGAACCACTCGCTATACCGAGAGCTAGTGATACCCGGATTCTCACCACATTTCTCGGTACAGTCATTGCTACAATCTCGCTTTTCGCCGCAATCGATCACAACGAGAGACAACAGCAGCGCAAGTGTTAGTAGCGGCAGTAACGGTGTACCGGGCCATACTCTATGCGGAAAGCACATGATATACTCCCTGATCGTTAAAGGACTGCACGTTTAGCTCACCTCTCTTGCGATGGGTAAGGAATATCTTCACACTAGTTCGTAGAGTCAAAGGAACCTCTCGTGGTCTGGATTAGGGCTGTCTCGCCTTTGATCACCAAGCTGCATGCCTTACCCTCCGCGTGAGGACGGTACTATGCAAGAATATGTCTGCCAATAGACGAAAGCACTTTGATGGTGAATCACCGATACCCTGCGTATAATCTGCTACGTCGAAGTTGTCTCCGGCTACACAGTCAAAACATAGACAGTTGCATCTATGCTGTCAAGTGATTATGTTACGTGGCCTCGGTGCTGGTCTATGGCGAAGCGAGCGAATAATTAGACCCACTATAGACCGAAGCCAACTGCTGCCGTGATGCCCATTCTCCAGAATGCCGCATTGACGGAGAGATCGCTACCACCAATTCGGTCTCCATCGATAGTCAACGAGAACTCGTCAAACTCAACAGCGTAGCGCTCGACGAAGATACCTGTGCTGACCCCCTTCGTTAGCCACATCGCCTCCAGTCCAATGATACTCCCCGTACCTCCTGTAAAGCCATCGTCTACCTCATCCTTGTGTGTCACAGATCCAATTATCCCTGCATATGGATAGAGGCCAAAAAGACCTCCGTGCGCCTGCTTTCGCAGCGAGTATAAAACGTTGAATTTCCCAACGAAAGCATACTTAGACGTAA
>CAYPYM010000087.1:4178-5676 GCA_964414435.1 uncultured Ignavibacteriales bacterium
GTTCCAGTCTCGAACTGGCAGTGGAGATCGGACGATACTCCAACTCAGCTATGTTATGATAGCCACACTTAATTCTCACCGATATCCCCCCTCCCCACCTTAATCTACTGGTGAGAGGTTGAAAGAAGTACGAATAATCCTTTGAACTCAGCTTGTTGATCGCTGCGTCGCCACCAATTTGGAAATAGAAGCTTGCGGGGATGAGATTCCGTTCGCTGATAACCTTGTTCGACAAGACGAACAACGGATTAACTCCTATATTCACTCCCACTCTCCAGAGGTTGGCACTCACTCCCGATATTTCTGCGGCCGCATCTTCCCTGCCGAATCCGTCAAAATCTACCATGCATTTCTCGATGAAAAGGCCGAAACTCCCGTGGCCGGTCGTGGTCGACACTTCGGCACCGATGAGTCGGCCAGTACCGTTGGTAAAACCGTAGTCATCTTCGTCCACGTGTCTTGCCATGAGGGAGATTCCATAATAGGGAAGTAGCCGCACATTGGGTAGGATCCTGCGTTCTCCAAGCAAACTGAGCAGGTTGAACCTGACAACGAAGACATGATTCATGCTGAACACCATCGGCACTAATGGTCCCCATACCTCCATACTCGATCCACAGTAAGTGATGGGTCGATATTCAAGTTCACCAAGTGCCCGGTATCCAATCCTGGCCCTAATCGAAACCCCGCCGCCCCAGTGTAAATCTGCAGAACCGGGCCTTATCGAATTAAGGTATGACGAATAGTCGTTGGAACGGAGTTGATTGAAGGCAAAATCACCACCAATAAGGAAATAAAAATCCGATTTGGAGTGCCCAATGTGTCCCGATTCGGTCGTTGTGGCTTCCACCGATCCGAAAGCGAGGAGGAAACAGAAGAGCTGGACAGCCAGCAAGCTTATAAGCTTCGACAAAAACAAGGTCGCAGCGTTTCCAGTATGCGTTCTCATAAGACTCCTTCCCTCCAAAAAGGACAGAGATCGGTGGGAATGATGCTAATATACATGCCTTGCTCCACCTATATCAGGTTGACCGTGGCCTTGTTCACCAATGCCATGGATTCAGTGGGCTGCGATGAACTTTCTGTATTACTCCCTGCGGTTCAATCAATCATAGACAAGTAAGCCCGAACTGCTAACGAAAGTGCCCGGCCACCCGGCTGGCAAGCTTCGTCGTGGCGGTAAACATCGATACGAAGATCAGGCCCAACAGCAAAAAGCGCCAGTATCCTGGTACTATAATTGAGTCTACACTTGAGAAGATCGGTTTCCACTCAGTTCTTGCGGTGACCTGATCCAATCGAAAGCCCTCATACACTCTGTGTGGCCAGAACAAGAGCACAAGGGAAACTGCGCAGGAGCCAATGACTAGTACAGCTGTGCTCTCATCCAGTCCATATCTCTTTGCGCGATATCCTAACCAGAGCGAAAGAAGAAGAATCACAATGCTCTCAAGTACGAAATGAGAAACGCTGGTTTCGCTGACAGCCCTTGACCACG
>CAYPYM010000087.1:5686-8686 GCA_964414435.1 uncultured Ignavibacteriales bacterium
CTGCCATGACAGCTCTTTGTAGTGGCTCACGGTCTTGCCCGTGCGCATATCTACAGTATATGACTCATCAATCCTCGGGAACATTAGGACTACTACGAAAAACGCCAGAAGGAAAGCCACAGCTGCGTATATGAAGTTGAAATTGTTCAGTCTGAGAGACCTCAGCCGACTGGACCAGTCCTGCGTAGCAGATAGGTAACCGACTACGACCGCCCCGGCGAGAGCCATTATCAGCTCAAGACCAAGGTATAGGAAGTTGACCTTAGAGAAATCATCGACCCAAATTGGTAGCCAGCTCAGTGACGGGCCGGATCGCGAGAAATGCGCGGTCTGCTCAACTCTGAAGTATGTGATTGGTGAAAGCACGCTTACCACCAATAGCAGCAAGAGGAAAGCAGATACACTCCACCGCCAGTTAAACCTGTTGTTCACGAGTTTGCTCCCACCTTATGTCAAGTCATTTGAATCGGTCTCGCTTCAGTGGCTACATATGTTGCGTAGGCTTCGCCATCTGTAAACCCTTCATGCGTGGAGTCTTCGGGATACATTGCACATCACTGGCGAAAGCTGAAGAAGAGCGAATCGGGACCTTCGTTAGTCAGAAAGAGCGACACATTCTCATAATCCTGCAAACTAGGGAAACCCGGAATCGCTTTTGAACTGGATGCCTCACGATCAGGTCGTTTGACGGTTTCGATCTTCCACCCCGACAGACTGAGTTCACTCGTTCTCTGTTGAATCGATGCAGGCGACCTGGACGCGTATTGCCACAACATTGTGCATTTTGAATTGCCAGGTGAAATCAGACATAAGATTGTATCTCTTGCATATTCCAGTTGGTAACTGTACTGTTCACCAGGCTGGACAACATGGAGGTGTCCCGGCTTGCCAGCCTTTTGCTTCACGCTTGGTTTGTCTGGTCTCATGGCTTCCCACGTTTCTTTGTCCACCTGTCCAGTTGTGGCAAGGCCAGCGTCCTTCTGATAATCCAGAAGAGCATTCGTTGTCTTGGAGCCCCACACGCCGTCGATCTCCCCAGGATCGTAGCCAAGTTCGTTGAGTCTTTGCTGTACGACTGCGATGTTTGGTAACTTTGCTTCGTCAGCAGTTTCAGCAGACGCTGACAATGCTGGCACTTCAGAGAGAATCCTGAGAATCTCCGGATCAGCAGTAAGCTGGTTGATGGTCAGACCCGAAGCTGTCTCCAGGCTCGGATCCGCCCCAGCCTCAAGAAGGCCACGCACAGTTCCCGCCTGATTGTTCAACGCGGCAATCATGACGGCGGTGTAGCCACCACTGAAGACCGCATTGGCGCTACTTCCACCTTCCAAAGCGGAATTGACAGCAGAAACATTGTCTTGCATAAGAGCGTACAGCAGGCTCAAGTCAGGCTCTGTCTGAGAATGAACTACAGCCGTGATCAGCAGCGTTGATATAAGCAATAGCAATGTAGATTTCATCTAATCCTTCTTATCTTAACGACATTTCCGTCAATTGAAAGCGAGAGTTCTCGCGGGTATCTTATTGCAAGGGAGTTACGAATCCAAACGGCACACCAATGTGATCCTCGGAGTATACCACAGCTTTCGAGTCTGACTGAAGGAAGGTACTCCAATTGTTGTCGTCATCACTCTTGTTAATCCGAATTGACCAAATGTACATGGTGCCGGGCTTGAGTTTGCCGGGAGGTATCTGGTGACATGTGTCTGTCAGAGAATCAACCTCATATACCACTGGCTCAGTTTTCCAGCGCCAGTCCTTGTTGAGAGGAACTGGATTGTAGTTTGGCGGAGTAAATGAGTGCTTGGTGCTGTCAAATTGCAGCGGGGGCATTACAGGCTCGTAAACACGCAATTGATATGTGATCCCTTGTTCGCTCTTTCCTTTCCAACATAGTTCAGGTGCAAGCGTGTTTATCACAGGATAGCTGCTATGATACATGTAACCTAGCTTTGGACTCACCGGCTTCAACTCCGGGAATCTCTTGGGATACACGGATGCGCAGCCTCCAATTGCCATCGCGAGAAAGGTCAACAATGCGATAACCGTTAACCGGCTTTCGTACTTCTCCATTATACCTCCTCTTACTTGTGCAAGAATGTCCATAGCGGAAGAACTCTCAATCGTGGGACTGACGGAACTCCAGTTGATGGCGCAAGTCCTTCAAGGCCGCCGCAATTGCTTTCGTGCGTGCCATCCAATATGGCTGTCTTAGATAAGTCGCAGACATCAGCCCACCCCACTGATACCCCCAGTACATCGCAGAATACGCCGTGCCCTTGCCCCGCGATTCATAGGAAACTGTAGCATCTTGGGGGGTTTCACTAACGTCTAAACGCAGATCTACTATGGCAGTTTGTGAGCTGATCGGAACACCTAGCAGATTCACGGATAGGAGTGTCACGATAGACAAGGCCGTCCAGCCAGAGTTGACGGTGTTCTCATAAGCGACAAAGCGAAGTTTGACCGAGTATTCTGCGTCGCCGCCTAGGGGAATAGCGGGGTTCCCCACGGCACGGTCAATATTGCGCAACAAGAAGTCTTTTATCGCAGAGTCTCCCTCGATCCAGTGATTATACTCTTGCTTGATTACATAGACATCATGCCATTTATCTAACTGGCCCACGACATACATACTATCGATCTTGAGCCACTGTGCGCGAGGTTTCACGTTCAGGCCAGCACTCTTGGGAACCGCCAGCCCCGGATACGAAAATGTCTTCTGATAGGATTCCCAGTCCACCTCACAGTGGAAGTTCTTGCTGTCCTGACTACGGTTCTCCTCTAAATCAAACTTCGCTGTGGAAAAGCTCGCACAGCCGGATGCAATCAGGCTCACCGAAAAAGCGGCTGTGACAACGAACATCTTTGGTGAATTGGTCATTACTTTGCTCCTTGGTTACAACTGACTGCCGCACAAAAACTGGCTGGTTTCGCTCTTATCAGCGTCTCAAGTAAGTACCCTATATCTCCGATTTCAAGTCGCCCGTGATTAGAGCC
>CAYPYM010000088.1:0-2550 GCA_964414435.1 uncultured Ignavibacteriales bacterium
CTCACCAGTCGGGGTATTACTGTGTATAATCCTGCCGGCGAACTGATCGAAACCGGCTTTTTCGGCGATCACCTCGGCTTCCCCCTCACCGATGTCCTGATCGGTTCGGAAGGTACTCTGGCAGTAATTACCGAGATCGCCGTCCGGCTGATCCCGCTTCCGGGACGCGGCACGACGTTGCTCGTCGCCTTCGACCGCCCCGAGGATGCCGCTCAGACAGTCGCCGATATCACGGGTTCGGGCATTATCCCGACCGTGCTGGAGTATGTCGACGGCGATGCGGCGGCGGTCGCCAATGCCTACAGGCAGGTCGACGGGATCGACAAAGCGGCGGCTGTGCTCCTGCTCGAAACCACCGAGCTCGACCCGGCCGGTGAAACCGATGCGATCCGGGCGATCTGCACTCGCAACCGGGCGTCGTATCTACGAATCGAAGAGGACCCGGAAAAGGCCGAGACGCTCTGGGATGTCCGCCGCAATATCTCGACCGCGCTTAAAGAAATGGCGAAAATCCGCGTCTCCGAGGATGTCGCCGTCCCCAATTCGAAATTCCCGGCGCTGGTGGCGTTCGTGTCCGAGATGAACGCGTCGAGCTCGCTTCGGATCAACTCCTACGGCCACGCCGGCGACGGCAACCTGCATGTGAATTTCATCAGCATGACCGGCTCGGCGGCCGATCAGGCGGAGATCGAAACCCAGATACGGCGGCTGATGGCGCGGACAATCGAGCTGGGCGGGACGCTCTCCGGGGAGCATGGAATCGGGCTGGCAAAACAGAAGTATCTTCATCTTGAATTCGATGATCCGACTCTTGATGCCATGCTTCGCATCAAGTCGGTGTTCGATCCGAACGGCCTTCTGAACCCCGGAAAAATCTTTCAGAAATAACCGACTTCACCCCCTTTTTCATCGTTCGCCTCTTGACAACCCTTGGGGTGCGTGTTACACTTAACCCCAAAAATGTGAATTGTTTCACATGTCTCTGGGGTAGGTTTTTAACACAGGAAGATCCGAGAAAAGGACTCACTGTTAGATCAAAGGAGCATCCCATGGCCAAGACACTGAAGGAAACGCTCGGCGAGCTCATTCCGAAATGGCGCGAAGACCGCACCAAGCTCTTGAAAGAGCACGGTGAATTCAAGATTTCGGATGTGAACATCGCCCAGGCAGTCGGCGGCATGCGCGGCATCAAGGGTATGGTCTGCGATACCTCCGTCGTCGAACCCGATAAGGGTCTCATCATTCGCGGCGTGCATCTTTCCAAACTGACCGAAAAGCTCCCGGAAGAAATCTTCTGGATGCTGATCACCGGCAAGCTGCCGACGGCAGACGAACTCAAGGGATTCCAGAAAGAACTGCGGACCTATGGCGACGTTCCGCCGTACGTCTACAAGGTTCTCAAAGCGATGCCGAAAACGTCGCACCCGATGGCGATGCTCGACACCGGTGTTCTCGTCATGGAGAACGAGTCGATCTTCCGCAAGCGCTACGCCGAAGGCATGCCCAAGACCGATTACTGGGAAGCCGCGCTCGAGGACGCCATGCGCGTCATGGGCACGATCCACACCATCGCCGCGATGGTCTACCGGATCAAGTATCACAAGGGCGAACTGATCGAGCTGAAGAAGAAAGAGGACTGGGCGGCCGACTACGCCAAGATGCTCGGCCTCGCGCCGCGCAAGGGCGACACCGCCAAGATGATGCGCCTCTACCTCACCCTGCACTGCGACCATGAAGGCGGCAACGTCTCCGCCAACACCTGCCACACCGTCGGCTCCGCGCTCTCCGATCCGTTCTATGCGGTCAGCGCCGGTCTGAACGGTCTGGCCGGCCCTCTGCACGGTCTGGCCAACCAGGAGTGCCTGAACTGGGTGCTCGAAACCATGCAGAAATTCGGCGGCGCGCCGACCGAAGAGCAGATCCGCGAGTACGCGTGGGAAACGCTGAACGGCGGCAAGGTCATCCCGGGCTACGGTCACGCCGTCCTGCGCGTCACCGACCCGCGTTACACCGCGTTCCTCGAGTTCGGCAAGAAGTACCTGCCGAAGGATCCGGTCTTCCTGACGGTCAACCGCGTGTTCAACGTCGTACCGAAGGTGCTCGAAGAGCACGGCAAGGCCAAGAACCCGTGGCCGAACGTCGACGCCGGTTCCGGCTCGATTCTGTATTCGTTCGGTCTGACTCAGTTCGAGTACTACACGGTGCTCTTCTCCGTTTCGCGTGCGATGGGTATGCTCTCGCAGCTGGTTATCAACCGCGCCCTGGGCACCCCGATCACCCGCCCGAAATCGGTCAGCACCGAGTGGCTGTGGAATCAGGTCAAGAAGTAACCACGACCGCGAGTTGTCCGAAAATGAAAACGGCCCGCATCGGCGGGCCGTTTTTTGTGGACGTGGATTCTCGGACGCCACTCACTCGGCCGTCTTGATCCGCATACTGTAAAACGACCGATAGACGAACACGACCGCGATCGCAAAAAACGCCGCCGCCATGATCGACCGCGCCGTGAGCGACAGCCTTCTCTACGAAATCCAGGTGCAAGAGCAGCTC
>CAYPYM010000088.1:2560-8658 GCA_964414435.1 uncultured Ignavibacteriales bacterium
CCGCGCCGTGAGCGTCAGCTCGATCGCCAGGTCGACCGCCAGCACCCCGAACAGGGTCGTGAACTTGATCACGGGATTCATCGCCACCGACGAGGTATCCTTGAACGGATCGCCGACCGTGTCGCCGATCACGGTCGCGGCGTGCAGGGCAGTCCCCTTCTCGTTCAGATCGGTCTCGACGATCTTCTTGGCGTTGTCCCAGGCGCCGCCGGCGTCGGCCATGAAGATCGCCTGGTACAGTCCGAAGATCGCGATCGAGATCAGGTAGCCGACGAAGAAGTACGAGTTGATACAGGCGAACGCCAGGGTCGTGAAGAATACCGTGATGAAGATGTTGAACATCCCCTTCTGCGCGTATTGCGTGCAGATCTCCACCACCCGCTTGCTGTCTTTCACCGAGGCTTTGGCCGCCTCGTCGTCCAGGCGAATATTCGCCTTGATGAACTCGACGGCGCGATACGCCCCGGTTGTAACCGCCTGGGTCGAGGCGCCGGTGAACCAGTAGATAATCGCGCCGCCCGAGATCAGTCCGAGCAGGAACGGCGCATTCAGCAGCGAGAAGAAGTACCCCGCCGAGGCGAGCGCGGCGTTGACCTGATCGAGCGACAGGGTCGCACCCACCGCCCCCGACTCCTTTTTCGCCAGCAGGAGCAGAATGGAGAACACGAGGGTTGTCGCCCCGACCACCGCCGTGCCGATCAACACCGGTTTCGCGGTCGCCTTGAACGTATTCCCGGCGCCGTCGTTCTCCTCCAGATTGAGCTTCGCTCGTTCGAAATCCGCCTCGAAACCGAACTCCTCCTTGATCTCCTCCTTCACTCCCGGCCGCGTCTCAATCATCGACAGCTCGAACACCGACTGGGCGTTGTCGGTCACCGGGCCGTAGGAATCGACCGCAATCGTCACCGGTCCCATCCCAAGGAACCCGAACGCCACGAGGCCGAACGCGAACACCGGCGCGGCCGCCATGATCAGCTGGAGACCCAACGTGCTCATCCCCCAGGCGATCGCCATGAGCGTGACGATCGTCAGGCCCATCCAGTAGGCGCTGAAATTGCCGGCCACAAAGCCGGAAAGGATGTTCAGCGAGGCGCCGCCCTCGCGGGACGCCGTCACTATTTCGCGTACGTGTCGCGAGTGGGTCGATGTAAACGCTTTCACCAGTTCCGGAATAATCGCGCCGGCGAGCGTACCGCAGCTGATAATGGTCGCCAGCTTCCACCACAACGAACCGTCGCCCAGCGCCGGCAGCATGAGATACGACGCGATATACGTCATGCCGATCGACACTATCGACGTGATCCAGACCAGCGAGGTCAGCGGCGATTCGAAATTGAACGTCTCGGACTTGCCGAAACGACCTTTCGCGATAGCCTCGTTGACCCAATACGAGACGATACTGGTGACGATCATCAGGACTCGCATAACGAAAATCCAGACCAGCAACTGAACCTGGACCAGCGAATTTTCCACCCCCAGCAGGATGAAAGTGATCAGTGCGACCCCGGTTACGCCGTAAGTCTCGAAGCCGTCGGCCGTCGGACCGACCGAGTCGCCGGCGTTGTCGCCGGTGCAGTCCGCGATCACGCCCGGGTTGCGGACGTCGTCCTCCTTGATGCCGAACACGATCTTCATCAGGTCCGAGCCGATATCGGCGATCTTGGTGAAAATTCCTCCGGCGATCCGCAGCGCCGCCGCGCCGAGCGATTCGCCGATCGCGAATCCGATAAAACAATACCCGGCGAGATGACCGGGCACGAAGAGCAGAATGGCGAGCATCATGATCAGTTCGATCGAGACCAGGAGTGTCCCGACACTGATACCCGCTCGCATCGGGATCGCGTATGTCTGGAATCGTCCCCGCGCGAGCGACGCAAAGGCCGTGCGCGAATTGGCGAAGGTATTGATGCGAATGCCGAACCAGGCGACACCGTAACTGCCGGCGATCCCGATCAGACTGAACAGAAGAATGATCAGCAGGTTGCCCGCCCCCACCGGGCGCAGCCAGCCGAAATAGACCACCATGATCAGACCGATAAACACCCAGAGCAGCATGATGAACTTGCCCTGGGTGAGCAGATACGTCTTGCAGGTTTCGTAGATCAACTCCGAGATGTCGCGCATCGCACGATGCACCGGAAGGCGTTTCAACCCGGTATAGGCAAACCACCCGAACGCCATGCCGAGCAGGCAGACGAAAATCCCGCCGAGCAGCAGGTGGTGGCCGGTGTAGCCGAGGAAATCGCCCCGGCGAAGGTCGGGCACGACGATGTCAGCCTCGCTCGCTCTCGCCGCCGTTGCGGCCAGGGTCAGCGCCAGAGCGCCGGCTGTCGTGCGCATCAAAGACATCAGCCGGTGCGACCGCCCGTGATGGAGCGTTTCTTTGCCCATGATTCTCCTCATAACAATGACTCAGATAAGAGCGGCGCGCTGATGATTGTTCCGGTTGTATCCGACGATTGATCATCAACCGCCGCAACTACCCGGCAGGCCGCGGGTGGGCCGCGAACTCCCGCCTGTATGAATGGGGCCAATATAGAGGTTCATGAGGGGCAGGCGCAACTGATTTGACAGAATCCCCGCGGGCGTACCCGCTGTGCGAACGGGAATCACCCCCCCAGCACGATCACGAACTTCGCCCCGCCCCACTCACCCGACTCGACCCGGATCTCACCGCCGAGATCACTCACAATCCGGTGCACGGTCGGCAGCCCCAGCCCGGTCCCCGCCTCCTTGGTCGTGAAGTACGGCGTGAACACTTTCTCGCGATGTTCCTCCGGGATTCCCGGTCCGTTGTCTTCGAACGTCACCACCACCGCCTGTTCCACTTTACGGGCCTCGACCCGGATCTTCGCACCGGTCGACGGCACCGCTTCCTTGGCGTTGTTGTAAAGGTTGGTCAGGACCTGCCGAATCTGGTCGGGATCGCCCTGTATCTCGAGACCGGGCTCGATCGCAGCGCTCAGCTCTATGCCGGCTTGTTCCGCCTCGGGCCGGAAAAACCCCACCGCTTCCTCCATGATGTGGCTGAGCGAGACCGGGGCGACAGCCTCTTTGCTCTCTCGCGCCAAAGCGAGGAAACGGGTGATGATCGCGTTGAGTCGCTTGGTCTCGGATCGGATCTGATCGGTGAATGCAACATACTCCTCGCGATTGTCGCCGGGGACGAATTCCGACGCGAGCCGCTGGGCGGCGATTGAAATCGTGTTGAGCGGATTGCGAATCTCGTGCGCCACGCCGGCCGCGAGATTGCCCATCTCCGAGAGCCGTTCGCGCCGCGCCGACCTGCGCTGGTATTCACGGAACCGGGTGACATCGTAGACTACCACCACCAGCCCGGCCTGATCGGGCCGGTCCGCCGAATACTCCGACACCGCGACCAGCAGGGTCTTTTCCTTCCCGGCGACCGCCGCCGTGAACTCTTCCTCCTGGGTCCGATTCTTCAGGCTCTCGAGCCGCTCGCGCTTCATTTCCGCAAGCGTCACGACATCGTCCCAGGCGCGACCGGAGGTGCCGGTGATTCCGAAGAGCTGCTCAAAGGCGCGGTTGACCCGCGCAATGCGACCGTCCCGATCGATCGCCGCCACGCCGATTTTCATCTGCTCCAGGATCGTATCGGTCATCGATTTGATATCGGTGTACCGTCGGCGCAATTCCCCCCGCTTGCGACGGCTGTTGAAATAGAGCAGGCTGAGCAGAACCAGCGCCATCAGAACGACCGCCAGCGCCGCCATCTGCCGGTCGAACCCGCGTGAAACCGCGTAATACCGGTCAAGGCCCAAACCGACCCGGAACAAACCGAACGGATATTCATCGGTGGCGAACGGCCGTACCAGCTCGAGTACCTGCTTGTCCTGGAAGGTGTATTCACGGTGCCGGATCGTATCGGATTCGAGCGCGTCTTTCAGGAACGGATAGTTTTCGATCTTCAGCAGCTCGCCGGTCTTCCGCGACGAGAAGATGATGCCTTCGGTCGACTGATAGATGATGTATTCCACCCCCGGCTCGCGCGACATATCCTGCACGAGATAACCGATCTGCGTGCGTTTGAGCGCCTGCACGTAGTAGGTGGCGTCGGCCACGACAACGGTGATTCGATCGAGCGTGTTGCTGACCTGCAGGTAGTAGTGAAGCGCCGGACGGGTCATGTCGCCCGGCTCGAGGAGGAGAACGTAATTGGTCTCGAGACTGTCGCCGAGTTGCTTGATTTCGTTGAGAACAAAATCGGGCAGCGGCTCACCGCCCCCGGGGGTGGCTCCCCCGGCGACGATCTCCCCGTCGAGCTTGCAAATATAAACCGCCTCGAGATTGTGCAGCGTGGCGATCTGAGCCAGTTGCTCATCGGTGGTGTTGTCGAGCTGGATCTGAGAAACATCGAGCGCGATCTCCTGATACCGGAGATGGACGAAATAGTCGTAGGTTGTCTCCGATTCGATCGCGTTGGTCGCCGCCTGGGCGAGGGCCTCAGTGAACGTCGTCCCCTGCATGACCAGCAGTTTCAACGAGTCGGCGCGACTCTCCCGGATACTGAACCAGGTGAAAACAAACACCGCCGCCGCCAGAAAAATCGGCACCACAATCGGCAGCAGACGGGCGTACCAGCGCCCCGTTGAATTTCCGGCGGGAGTCATGCCGTTAAGGTAGCGGGATTACGATTGTCGGAGCAATCAAAAAAGTCAGGCCGGCGCACCGGCCGGGGTGGCTTCGTCCGCCGCAGCCCGTTCTTGATCGGAGGGAATGTGTTCGATCGGCACGGTAACCGCGAATCGGGCCCCGTCGGCAAACTCGTAGGCGATGTCACCGAGGTGAGAATCGAGAATCTTACGGCAGGTTATCAGTCCGATCCCGTGGCCATTCGGCTTGGTCGTGAAGCGTTTCTTGAACAGTAGCGGTTCCTTGTCGGGCACTACGCCCGGACCGTTGTCCTGGACAAGAACGCCCAGCGCCGGCGACTTGGCCCCGTCGACGAGGTATGTCGTCACCGTGATGCGCCGATTCTCGGGAATCTCGTTGACCGCGTCGGCGGCGTTGTAAATCAGGTTTACCAGCACCTGCTGGATCAGACCGGGGTCGATTTCAACCAGCGGGATCTCGCTCGACAGGTCGGTCACCACCTCGATATTGTCGAACCGGTTTTGCGGCTTGAGAAACGCCAGTACGTTTTCGACGATCTGGTTGATATCGGCCTGGCAGAATCGGACCTCGTCGTGGCTGCCGTCGAGGAGACCGTCGGTGAAGCGTGCAATCTTCTCGATGGTGGTGTGCATCAGCTCGAGCTTGGCGTCGAGTCTCTCCTGGTTCCCCTTCCGCAGCAGCAACGGCACCAGTTCGACATTGCCCAGCAGAATCGACAGGTAGTTGTTGATCTCGTGGGCGATCTCGCTGGCCATCTCGCCCTTCGTGTAATACCGGTCGAGCCGGATCATCATGTTCTGGAAGTCCTTGCTCTGCGAGATATCGCGGACAATGTACACACAGCCCATCGGGGTCCCATCATGATCGGCCAGGGGCGAGGTGATCAGATAGGCCGGGAACTTGGAGCCGTCGCGCCGCCGTGCGAGCACCTCGAAACCGGGCGCCTCGCTCTCCGTCTCGATCTCATCCTGGCGATCGGCCTGGCGGTTGGTCAGGAATGCGTCGAGCGGCCGTCCGATCGGATCGTCATCCTCGTACCCGAACAGACTCGCCGCCATCCGGTTGAACAACACGACCTCATCGTTGTGATCGACCGTGATCACCCCCACCGGCGAATTGTCGATAACCGCCGAGAGCAGTCGCTGCGATTCCTCGAGCGAGAGCGCCGTCACCCGAAGGCGGTCATCGTACGCCTGGAGCTTCTTCTGGCCGTTCCAAAGTGTGCGGGAAAGCTTGTTGAACACGCCGACCAGACGGCGCAGCTCCTCCTCCCCGGTATTTTCCATCAGGTAGTACAGTTCGCCATCGCCGGTCTTCTCGAACGCATCGGTCATCTTGCGCAGCGGCTGGGCGAAACGGCGGTTGATGAGATAGACTGTCAGCAGCGCCACGAGAGCCGCGCACAGGAAAAGCACGAGCAGGGCGTGGCCGAACGTCCCCCGATCCCAGAGGAAAAGGTTGTG
>CAYPYM010000089.1:0-8612 GCA_964414435.1 uncultured Ignavibacteriales bacterium
CTCGCCGAGAAGCACTACGGCCAGAATCTCGACTGGTTCTTCCGGCAATGGATGTACGGCGTGTTTATTCCGCAGTTCGACGTGACCTGGTCGATCACGCAGCGCGACGGGAAGTATTACCTGCCGGTAACGGTGAAGACCGAGAAAGTCACAGGCGGCTTCCGGATGCCGGTGATCGTGCGGGTGGTCGATGCCGACGGCAAGTTCCTGTTCTCCCGGCAGGACCTGACCGGCACGCATAGTTCGTTCGAACTCGGACCGTACGATAAGGCGCCGAGAGATTTCGTGTTCAACGAATTCATGTCGGTGTTGTCACGGGATAAGGTCAGCAAGAAATAGGGCGGGAGCGAACAGCTCAGAAACTCAAAGCGCCGGGTCTCGGGAGACTCGGCGCTTTTCTTTGCAAGAACGCTAAGGGAGGAATGCAAATTAACAAGCTTCATTTCCTGTCAATTGCCTTTTACACAACCGAGCCGCGTAACCGGTTCCATTAAATCCGGTTTTCCCGGGCGGCGCCGAATCTTTTTCTTAACCCGGCGTTTAACCGCGTGCTCGGTCCGGACTCAGATTTCCTGCGTCCCCATATGTTCGCCCCGCACCCCGATCGTGGTCACCCGCAACGGCGTCTTTACACCCGCCTTCTCGCGAGCCGCCCGCGCCGCCTGCACCAGCCCGGAGCAGCACGGCACCTCCATCACGAGTATTTCGGCTCCCTTGAGATTGTGCAAGGCGAAGATTTCGGCCAGCTTGTCGACGTAGACGTGAATATTGTCCAGCTTCGGGCACCCCACGACCAGGGGGCGGCCTTTGAGAAACGTTTCATGGAAACCGGCAAACGCAAACGGCACGCAGTCGGCCGTGATGGCCAGATCGGCCTCTCTGAAATACCCGGCATGGGTCGGCACCAGCATGAGCTGCACCGGCCACTGACCGAGCCGTGACTGCGGGGCGGGCCGGGCGCCGAGCGAGGTGTTGCTGTCGGTTACCGGGAGATCGGTCTGAAGCTTGTCCGAATCGGCGGCCGGTTGAAACTGTCTCGGGGCGCTGCCGGGACAGGCGTGGGTTCTCTTGAACATGGTGCTGCTCTCCGCTCAACGGGTGGTTGTGTCCTTTGTCTCCAGGATCGTCGATCGGCTCGATCCGCCCCATGACTAAAGTCAAAGACGATCATGCGGTCGCCGATTTGACCGCCGGTCGGTCTTGACATCGTTGTTTACAATCGGCTTATTGAGGAACAAGCAAGCCCGGAGCCCATTTATAAGTTACTAAATGGCATTGCCTTCAAAAAATAGCTGGTTTCACCGGCCGCCGCTGCTGCCGACCTGGCGATCGGTCCGGGGGTGGCTGAATCATTACTTCGGCGGCCTCTTCGACCGGACCGAAAAACACCATGTCTTCCTCAATGCGGGTGGGCTGGCGTTCTCGCTGTTCGTGTGTGTGGTCCCGATGATCCTGATTTTGTTCTCGGGTCTGGGGATGGTGCTGGAGCGGTCCCGGCTCGAGTCCGAAATCGCCAACTGGATCGATCACGCCATCCCCTACGAGCAATACACCGCCGAGCCGAAGCAGTTTATTTTCAGCCGGATCGATGAATTCAAATCGTACCGCAGGGTCGCCGGGGTGGTCGGTGTGATCGGTCTGCTGTTCGCCGCGAGCGGGCTGTTTTCCTCGATGCGCACCATCCTCAACGAAGTCTACCCGACCAGCATATCCAAACACGCCCTGATCGGAAAACTCCGGGATTTCGGGATGGTTCTCCTGGTGATGGCGTATTTTCTGGTGTCGGTGATGGTCCTGCCGGCTCTCAGCGTGGTGACCGATTTCGCCAACCACATCCGCTTCCTGCAGTTCCTTGAAGTCGGCGTGACCGAGCACCTGATGGTCTTTTTGTTTTCGTTCCTCGTCATGTACATCGCGTTCTGGAGCATGTACTACTTCGTGCCCTACGCCAAGATGGAGAAGCGGGTGATTTCGGTGAGCGCGTTCTGGGCGACCGTGCTCTGGGAAGCGGCCAAACAGGGCTTCTCGATCTATATCCACCACGCCGCGACCCTGCCGGCGATCTACGGCACCTACCTCTTCTTTATCGTGGTGGCGTTCTGGATTTACTACTCGTCGATCGTGTTTATTTTCGGGGCGGAAATCGGGCAGCTCTATCGGGAGCGGCGGGAACGCCGGAGCGACTGGTAGGCAGGTGAAGTTTTATTCGAGCATGGCGCGGAGACGGTCAAAATCGACCACGTGAATCCGCGGACCATCGACCTCAATAATCCCTTCTTTCGACAACTTCGCCAGCGACCGCGAGAGCGTCTCGGGGATCGTGCCCAGTTGCGAGGCGAGCACGGCCTTTTTCTCCGGAAGCGTCACGGTGATATCGTGCGGGTCGGCCGCTCTCTTCGCGGCGGCGCGCTCGGCCTGTCGCAGAAGGTAGTGCGCCACCCGGGTGGTCACGTCGGTAAGCGATAATCCCTCGACCAGCGCAGTCAGTTTGCGCAGGAGCTGACTGAGCCGGGCGATCAGGCTGAACGCCATGTCGGGGTTGCGGCCGAGCAGCGCGAGAAACCGCTCGCGGTTGACCACCAGCAGTTCACTGTCCTCGATCGCCTCGGCGCCGGCCGGGAAGCGGCCGTCGTTGAAGATCGCCGCCTCGGCGAAGGTGTCGCCCGGTTTGGCGATCATGAGGATCTGCTCCTTGCCCTCGGGCGAGAGTTTGAACACTTTCACCTTGCCGCTGCCGACCACGAAAAACGACATCGCCGGGTCACCCTCGTAGAAGAGCATCTCACCGCGCGCGGCGTGCTTTTTGGTGGTCGCGGTTTCGATCTCGGCCAGGGCTTTATCATCGAGCCCGGCGAACAGCTGTGACGCTTTCAGTATGTTACGCATGATTACTTCGACCCATCAAAACGAAAATAGCGGATCGCCTTCGCCCCGGCAAAAGCTTTTTCTGAGCGAGCCCGACCCGCCGCGAACGCACAAAAAAACGCGCACCGCCGGTGCGACGATACGCGTAGGGAATAGCAATCGATATGAAAGATCGGTGCGACCCGCTACAGGAGCGAGTTCAGGAGCTTCTCGACATCCGACATCATGAACGGTTTGGCCAGAAACCCGTCGGGTTTCGGCCCGGTCTCGCCGTCGAATTCGCTGATCGAGTAGCCCGAAATCAGAACCACCGGGATTTTCGGATACTTTGTTTTGATTTTCTCGATCAGTTCGAGGCCGGTCATGTTGGGCATGCGCATGTCGGTGATAACCATCGAAAACGTCTGACCTTCGAGTTTGTTCAGGGCTTCCTGGCCATCGCCGGCCCGTTCCGATGCAAAATCAAACACTTCGAGCATGTCCGAAAGAAGCGAGGACATGTTCGGGTTGTCGTCGACGATAAGAATCGGTTTAGCCATAGTTGTGCCTACTCCTTACCCCCCATATCGGCACGCGGCGGGCTTAACTTTATTGTGTAGCAGAGATTTCCGGAGAACGGGCGGTCGAGCGAGCGACCAGCTCGGCCTGCAGGCCGGCCAGCCCCTTGTCGCGCAAAGCCGAGGTGAAAAAGGCCTTCTCGTTGTGGCCGTTGATCGGCTGAAAATCGGGGTTTGCGTCTATCTTATTGTATATCATCAGATAAGGAATCCGGTCGGCGCCGATCTCGGCCAGCACCTGACGGGTCTGAAGTTTGTGCTCCTCGACATACGGATCGGAGCAGTCAACCACGTGCAGAAGCAGGTCGGCCAGGGCCACTTCCTCGAGCGTCGATTTGAACGATTCCACCAGCTGGTGCGGCAACTTTTTGATAAATCCGACCGTGTCGGAGAAGACGATCCGGCAGGGATATCCGCTCGACATCACCCGCGTGGTCGAATCGAGCGTCGTAAACAGCATGTCGGCAGTGCGGACCTCGGCCCGGGTCAGCCGGTTGAACAGGGTCGATTTGCCGGCGTTGGTGTAGCCGACCAGCGCCACCTTGAACAGGTTCTGCCGACGTTTCCGCTGGGTTGCCCGCTGGCGGTCGAGTTTCTCCAGCCGATTCTTGAGCGTGGCGATTTTGGTACGGATCTGCCGGCGGTCGATTTCCAACTGCGTTTCGCCCGGACCCTTGGCCCCGATCCCCCCGTACTGCCGCGAGAAGTGCACCCAAGCGCCGGTCAGGCGCGGCAGGGTGTACTCGAGCTGGGCGAGTTCCACCTGAAGGCGGGCTGCGGCGGTGCGGGCGCGAGTGGCGAAGATGTCGAGGATCAGAATCGGGCGATCGATCACCTTGACATCGAGTTCTTTTTCGAGATTTCGCTGCTGGGCGGGAGAGAGGGGATCGTCGAAAATGACGCAGTTGCCGCCGAGATCATCGAGCATCGCCTTCAGTTCGGAAACCAGTCCCGTGCCGATATAAAAGGCCGGATCGGGACGTGGCCGGACCTGCACTCGTGTTCCGACCACTTCGGCGTCGGCCGAGATGGTCAGCGCCGCGAGTTCGTCGAGCGACTCCGTCGTGCCGGTGCGGTGGCGCGATGATGACGCCAGGCCGATCAGGATCGCCTTTTCAGTTTCCCGTTTACCGAGTTCGATTACCACTTATGGGGCGTTGTCTCCACGGTTCTTAACGTTTCTTTATTCCGGGCCGGCCACGCGGCCGGCACGATCCTCACATTTCATTATACGGCCCAATGGGGCCTTTTCCACGGGAAAAAGTCCGCACCGCACCCAGCTTCGAATTCCTGCCAATCGGGCGCCGCGCCCTTAGTTGGTGAAGAAGTCGAAGATATTGCCGAGCATGCTGGAGTCGGCGTGGAAGAATTCGGTGTATCGGCAGCGGGTGCAGATCACGGTTGAAAACCGCTGACCCTGAACATCGAATATCTTCGACCAGAATCCCCCCGCCGCGCGCATCTCGCCGACATTGCACTGGGTGTTGCCGCACTTGGGGCAGGTGTAGTTGAGGGGCATATTCATTGGTATTTCCTTTCAATATCGGCCGGGGACATTATTCCCCGGTCCCAACACGAGTACCGGCTTACACGGCGGTTTATTCGGGCTCTCGCCGTGAAAATGCCGGAGCCGATTGCGTCCGGCCGGCGTCTGTCACGTGCCGCGGCGGGCGCGGTAATCCTCGATCGCCGCCCGGATCGCATCGGGTGCGAGATTCGAGCACGACATCTTCTTCTCGGGCAGTCCACCCAGCGCTTCGGCGACCTCCTCACGGGTCAGCCGCCCGGCCTCGTCGAGTGATTTCCCCAAGACCAGTTCGGACGCCATCGAGCTGCACGCGATCGCGGCGGCGCATCCGAACGTTTTGTACTTGATATCGATAAGACGTCCGTCGGCGACTTTGATATACATCTTCATGACATCGCCGCAGGACGGATTCCCGACCGAGCCGATCCCGTCGGCGTCGGCGATCTCCCCGGCGTTGCGGGGGTTCTGGAAATGGTCCATGACCGTATGATTGTACATGTGTCAAATATACCGTGCCGGGCGGGCGGCGCAAGGGGAACAAGGGCCGGAGGAATCCGATTTCAGAATTACCTTTACAGCGGCGCCGGATTGGCTCTTACGTACGGCACGCGTTGACCCGCCGGACTGTCCGGCGCCGCAAGCATCGCGGGCATTCGAAAGCGGAAGGACTACGCCATGTCCGGCGACGAACTGAAAGATTACAAGCGCAAGCGCGACTTCACCAAGACCAGCGAGCCGTCCGAATCGATCGCTTCCGAGAGCGGGCGCCTCTTCGTGATTCAAAAGCACGACGCCAGCCGGCTGCACTACGATTTCCGGCTCGAGATCGACGGTGTCCTCAAGTCATGGGCTGTCCCCAAGGGGCCGTCGACCGATCCCCGCGACAAGCGCCTCGCGGTCGAGACCGAGGATCACCCGATTTCATACGCGCAATTCGAAGGAACCATCCCCGAGGAGGAGTACGGCGGCGGGACCGTCATGGTGTGGGATATCGGCGCCTATAAAAACATCAAGCGCAAGGACGGAGCCGAGCTCGACATGCAGGTCTGCTACGAAGACGGGCAGATTGAAATCGAACTCGAGGGCAAGAAGCTTCAGGGCGGCTATGCCCTCCGGCGTTTCAAGGTCGAACGCGGCAAGGCCCAGTGGCTGCTGATCAAGATGAAAGACGACCATGCCGACGCCCGCCGCAATCCGACCAGCACCGAAAACGACTCGGCCCTGACCGGCCGCACCATGGAACAGATTGCCGCGGAAGAATGAACCCTCGAGGGGGGCTAGTGATCGGCGTCGTCGGAGGCGGGCAAGACTTCGAACACCGTTTGACCCGTTTCGAGCATCAGGCGGACATACGGATGACACCGCTTGCAGTTCAGTCCGAACCTGACAAGCTCCTGAAGTTCCTCGAGCGTTTTCACGCCGTGCTTCCGGGCGATCTTCTTGAGTTCGCTGAATCTCAGATTATAGCAGACGCAGCGCGTGACCATGATGAGGGAGTCCGTTGCGGACGAGGGGGCTCCGCCTTCAGCCTGGGTAGTTTCGTTCGAACAGCGACTTGACCTGATCGTGAGTCATCACCCAGATCGTGTAAATCCCCAGCGCGGTGCCGAACGGGATGTTGAGGAGGTTGAGGGCGCCGACAATGATCGCCAGGATGCGGGCCCAGTTTTGGCGTTTGAGCACACCGATTCCCACGATCAAACCCGGCAGTGATACCAGCAGAACATAGGCGGCGACAATGCTGCCGATCAGCGTGAGGATCTTCATCGAGTCGGGGTTGCCGCTGAGCAGCCCGGTGCCCGAGAGGATCGAGAAGATCAGTGCCGCGACCAGCAGGGCGAATCCGAAATAGATGATATACAGGATGCCGATCGCCGTGACATGTTTGTCCATTTCTTGCTGCATGGTCCGCTCACTCCAAATTCCGGCCGACCCGGGGTGAGCCGGCCGGACCGTGTTATCAGTCCTGCGTCAGTCGATCGAGTTCATCGATTTGCTCGGCGAACCGCTTCAGGGTCGACTCGACCGGCGCCGGGGTCGACATGTCGACACCGCATTTCTTCAGGATCTCGATCGGGTAATCGTTCCCGCCCGATGACAGCAGGGTGAGATAGCGATCGATGATACCTTCTTCGCCCGCCGCGATCTTGTCAAGGATTGCCTGCGAGGCGGCATACGACGTCGCGTACTGGTAGACGTAAAACGTCATGTAGAAGTGTGGGATGCGGCACCACTTCAGCCCGGCGGGTTCATCGAGCGCGAACGCCGGACCGTTGTACCGGCGGGTCAGGTCGATCCAGAATTCGGTCATCAGGTCGGGTGACAGCGCGCCGCCTTTCTCGACCGTCTCGTGGATCATCAGTTCAAACCGGCCGTAGAGGATCTGGTTGAAGAACGTTCCCGACGTATTGTCGATATACCGGTTGAGCAGGTAGAGTTTCTGCTTGATGTCGGTCGCCTTGCGCAGGAGGTGCTGCAGGAGCAGGCCCTCGTTGAGGGTCGACGCCACCTCGGCCACGAAGATCGAATACTGCGCTTTGGAATACGGCTGCGTCTTGTTCGAGAGGTAGCTGTGCAGGGCGTGGCCCATCTCGTGGGCCAGGGTAAACATGTTGTCGACCGTCTTGTTGTAGTTCATCAACACGAACGGATGGGCCGAGTAGTTGCCCCAACTATAGGCGCCGCTCCCTTTGCCGGCCGTCTCGTAGACATCGACCCACCGCGCCTCGAAGGCGTCCTTCAGCACGCTTGCATACTTTTCGCCGAGCGGCTTGACCGCTTCGAGGATTTCCGTGATGGCATCGTCATATTCGACTTCGTAGTCCTGCTCGGGGAAAAGCGGGCAGGCCATATCGTAGATGTGAATGTCGTCCAGCCCGAGAATCCTCTTGCGAACCTCGGTGTATCGGTTCCGGCCGGCCAGATTCGCCTCGGTGGTGTCGAGCAGGGCGTGGTATACCGAGGTCGGGATATTGTCGCCGAACAGGGCGGCTTCGAGGCAGCTTCCGAACTTCCGCGCCCGGGCGTAGAACCAGTCGGCGTTCACCGCCGACGCCAGCGAGGCGCTGAGGGTGTTGAGGTGGCTTTTGTAGGCGCTGTAGAAGCCGTCGTACGCCTCCTGCCGCACCCGCCGATCGGTCGATTCCATGAACTTGGCGTACCGCTGCTTGGTCAGCTGGACTTCGTGACCCTCCTCGTCGCGGATAGTCGGGTAGACGAGATCGGCGTCATCGAGCATCGTGAAGATGCTCCCCGGGCCGCGCGTCGCCACGGTCGACATGGCCAGCAGCTCTTCGACTTCCTGCGACCGGATATGCGGGCGGGTGCGGATCAATTCTCGGATATAGAGATCGTACTCGTCGGTGCGGGGAAATTTCGACGCCATCTCCTGCAACGCCCCTTCTTCGATCTGCAGTAGCTCCGGCTCGACAAACGAAAAGGCGGAGCTGCTCTCCGAGGCCAGCATGGCGCCGCGGTCGGTCATGGCCTGATATTTCGAGACGCGGTTGTCGAGATCCTGGCTCAGCTTGGCATACTGGTAGAGGCGGGAGACGATGAGGCCGATATCGGAGCGCAGCTTGAGGCAGTCATAGAGAGTGGCGGACGACTCGGCCAGCTTGCCGACATATTTCTTCGTCCCGGCTATCATCTCCTGCACCTTT
>CAYPYM010000090.1:0-5532 GCA_964414435.1 uncultured Ignavibacteriales bacterium
CCGCCGATAAAGAGGAAAATGATGTTGTTGAAGTAAATCCCCGCAACCGCCTTGCCCTTCATCACCCCCATCAGCGGAAACAGCACCACCGGCAGGAGAGCCGTGGCCGGTATCGGGATCGCCTCGGTAATCCACCAGACTGCCATGAGGACCGCCACCGCGGCGGTGCGCGTCACGGCCGGATGGCCCGGCTTCAGATCGGTCAGGAACAGAACCGCCGCCGCCAGGACGACGCCGAGTACCAGTCCGACCTTTTGCTTGAGGTTGCCCGCCATGATATCGATCCGCTCTTCCTTCGGGGTTGAGGACCCATATGCAGTAATGGACCGGGAGTTCGTCGAATCAAGCAAAAAACCGCCCGCCGAGGCGCTGTCGCGGCACCGTGGGACGGTCGATACACGACAATAGACGGCGGAGGACCGGCATTGCCCCGGAGTGGGTTGGTTTGGTCAATTATGTTGACAGGTCGGATAAATCCCGTACATTAATTGTGAAGTCGCCGTGTGGAAGCTGGATACATCCGCAGCGGCCTGGTCCTATCACCGGTCATCCCTCGTTATTTCGGGGACACGAAAAGTGCCGAACGGCATACCATCGCACACGAAGAGGTCATCTCGATGAGCTTGAAGGCAATCCGCACCGTCCGTCGTCTGTTCGGTCGTTTCTCAGCAGTACTTCTCATTGCAGCGGCAGCCGCCTCGTCCGGCCACGCCGCCGACAAGTCCGCCTATGTCCCGGGCGAATTGATCGTCCAGCTTGCACCCAACAAGGCCCCCCAGTCGCTTGCCAGTGATTTTGCCTCGATCGGTCTCAAACCGAAACGCCTGCTCTCCCGACGGCTCAATATCTGGCTCCTCGGCTACACCGCGACCAATCTGAAATCAGCCGACAACGAACGCGTCCTCTTCGACGTCCGGCGGCACCGCGATGTCGAAATCGGCCAGTTCAACCACTACATTACGCCGCGGGCAACCTACCCCGACGACCCCAGTTTCAGCCTCCAGTGGAACCTGAACAACACCGGCCAGAGCGGCGGCACGGCTGACGCCGACGTCGACGCTCCCGAGGCATGGGATCTGGGCACCTCCGGCACGACCGCCCAGGGCGACCCGATCGTGGTCGCCATTGTCGACGGCGGCTGCTATTTGTCCCACTCCGATATCGTCTATTTCAAGAATACCCACGAGATCCCCGGCAACGGCATCGATGACGACGGCAACGGCTACATCGACGACTACGACGGATGGAACGCCTACTCCGACAACGGTTCGGTCCCGAGCGACGACCACGGCACGCACGTCGCCGGTATCGCCGCCGCCACCGGCAACAACGCCAACGGTGTGGCCGGTGTGAACTGGAACGTGCAGGTCATGCCGATCGCCGGCTCGACCTCGCAGGAGGCGGTTGCCGTCGCGGCCTACGGCTACGCCTATGAAATGCGCGCGCTGTACAACGAAACCGACGGCGCCTACGGCGCCTTTGTGGTCGCGACCAACTCGTCGTTTGGTGTCGATTACGGGGATCCCGCTGAGTTCCCGCTCTGGTGCGGCATGTACGATTCACTCGGCGCAGCCGGCATTCTCAGCGCCGCGGCCACGGCCAATATAGGAATAGATATCGATGTCAACGGCGATGTCCCCACCGCCTGTCCCAGCGATTACCTGATTTCGGTCACCAACACGACCAACACCGACCAGCGCAACTCCGGCGCGGCATGGGGCGCCACCACGATCGACCTCGGCGCCCCCGGCACCTCGATCTACTCCACGCTCCAGAACGGCGGCTACGGCTACAAGACCGGCACCTCGATGGCTTCTCCTCATGTCGCCGGCGCGGTCGCCTTCATGTATTCGGTCGCGCCGCCCGGTTTGATCGCGGCTGTCAAACAGCACCCCGATTCAATCGCCCTGCTTATCAAACAGGCGATTCTCGACGGTGTCGACGTGATTCCGACGCTCGACGGTTCAACCGTCTCCGGCGGCCGGCTCAATCTGTACAACGCGGCCCAGAACGTTATTGCAATTCCGACCGGTGTGGCTATAAGCCACGTTCCGCTCGGCGACACTCGCGACACCCTGAACGATTACGAGGTGCTTTGCACGATCATTTCGGACACGACCCTGACCGCTGATTCGTTGCTGCTGTACTACGAGATATCCTCGGTCTGGACACCCCTGACGCTGCAGCCAACCGGCAACCCGAGTGAGTACGCGGCGTCTATCCCGGCTCAGTCGCCCGGCACGCAGATCAGCTATTATCTTTTCGCCCGCGACGACGCCGGCAAGGCCGATACCACCGCCACCTGGTCGTTCCGGGTAATCGACTACGCCGTCGCCCTGCGACCCGACACGGCGACGAACAACGCCGCCGTCGCCGATACCGCCTGGTTCGATTTCCGGGTGATCAACGAAGGTGTTCTGCCCGATCAGTATTCGCTCGGCATTCTCAGCAACCACTGGCCGGCGGTGGTATACGACAGTACCATGACCTCGCCGCTTTCGACCACGCCGGAGATCGCCGCGGAGGATTCCATGGCGTTCAAGGTGCGAGTCATTGTTTCGGCCAGCAGCTACGGCGCGATCGATACCGCTGTCGTGCAGGCGGTCAGCTACGGCAACGGCATCTACACCGACACCGCCGCCGCCTATACCGTCTCGGCCGGGCAACCGGTCGACATCCCGTTCAGCGACAACTTCGGCGACCTGATCGTCTCGAGCACCAACTGGGCCGCCTACAACCACGTGCAGATCACTTCCGACGGCCTCAACGCGCCGTCGCCGCCGTACGCCGCCACGTTCGACGGCAGCCCGGGCGGGTCCGATACGCTCATGTCACAAGCGATCAATTTGAAGGGTCAGACGACCATCCTCGTACGCTACTGGTATGAGCGCACCGGCAGCCGCGACTCCCCCGAAACCGGCGATGACCTGTTCGTCGAATATCTCGATTCAACCAACACCTGGCAGCTGCTCGACCAGTGGCCCGGCAGCGGCGACGACATGACCACCTTCGCGCAGGTCGAACACACCCTGCCGTCTTCGGCCCTGCATTCCGCATTCCGGCTTCGATTCCGCAATATCGGTACGGCCGGCCTGTTCGATTACTGGTTCGTCGATGATGTCTATGTCGGCCAGCCCCCGGTCTACGATCTGACTCTCACGGCGGCGGCGGTAAATCAATACGTTCCCTCCGGCGATACCGCCATCTACGCTATGAACGTGAAGAATACCGGGATCAACACCGACGGCTACATGCTCAGCGACTCGGGCGCGACCTGGGATGCGGTCGTGTACAACGCCGCCGGGACAACGCCGATTACAAGTACCGGCATGATCGCTCCGGGCGATTCGCTTGATTTCCTGGTAAAAGTCGCGGTGCCGCCCGAAGCCCTCATGTTGTCCGCCGATTCCTGTTATGTCCGGGCCATTTCAGTCGTGCAGTCAACTACCCGCGACGTCGTCAAACTGGTGACGCAGTCGGCCGGCGCACCGGGCCAGTTCCCCTGGTATGAGCCGTTCCCCGAGGACACGCTCAACCTCGTTCGCTGGGTGTACAATGCCGGCGCCACCGTGAGCACTTCCGGCACGAATCCGCCCTCGCCGCCGTACTCGCTCAACCTCAACGGCGGGATCGACACCGTGCTGTCGCAGGCGATCGATCTGAGCGGCCAGTCCGGGGCGCTGCTGTCGTTCTACTATCAGCGCGGCGGCGTGGAACCGCCCGACCCCGGTGAAGACCTGTATGTGGAGTACAAAACATCCGGCGGCGCGTTCGAACTGCTCACTCAGATTCCCGGCAGCGGACCGGTCCTGGCCGGGTTCACCCAGGTGGTGGTACCGCTTCCGCCCGGCGCCCTTCACAGCAGCTTCCAGCTCCGCCTGCGCTCCTACGGCTCCTGCGGCACCTGCGACAACTGGTATGTCGACGACATTCTCATCGACCTCGCTCCGGACATCGCCACCGACCCGCCGTCGTTCTCGTACGAGCTGGACCAGGGCGATTCCACCGCCGGCACCCTGATTGTCAGCAACTCCGGCCTCGGCGAGTTGAACTACTCGATCGCCATGCTGCCGCAGTCGGCATTGGATCCGCTGGCCCGCGTGGCATCTGGTGACAGCCTCGCTCCTCCGTGGCAGGTGTATCCCGAGGATTTCGCGCAGACCGAAGAACCAAAAGGCGCCGCGGCGACGCAGACGGGGTATCCGGTTGACCGGAGCGCCGGCGGCCCCGACGCGTTCGGATACTACTGGATTGACTCCGACGATCCGGGCGGACCGGCGTTCGACTGGATCGATGTATCCGGCACCGGCCGAAACGTCATCTCAGGGCTGACCGATGATTCATTCGTGGGGCCGTTCGAGATCGGTTTCGGTTTCCCGTTCTACGACAGCCTCTACACCGAGGTGTACATCAGTTCCAACGGGTTGATCGGATTCAACACCGACAACCTCTCGACGCGCCTCCGCAAGCATATTCCGAACGACTCCACCCCCAACGCTATCATTGCGTGGCTCTGGGACGACCTCAATCCGGCCGACCCGACCAACCCCGGCGCTGCGGTCTATCTCGACACCACCGGCGGACGGTGCGTGATTCAGTTCGTGAATTACCCCGAGTATCAGGCGGGGGCCGGCGACGTCATCAATGCCGAGGTGGTCCTTACCCCCGACGGTCGGGTCACGATTCAATACCTGAGTGTAGCTCCCGGGTTCGACGTGCTCTATTGCACGGTGGGGATCGAGAGCCCGCTCGGCACCGACGGCCTTCAGGTGGCCTATCTGTCGCCTTACGTGAAAGACTCCCTCGCCCTGACCTTCATTAACCCGTACGAGTGGATCACGCCCAGCCGGTCGGGCGGCTCGCTGGCGTCGGGCGCCGCTGATACGATCGGTGTGACCTTCCGCACCACCGGTCTCGATTCGGGCATGTACCTGGCCAATGTCGTGATCACGAGCAACGACCCCGATGACAACCCGGTGATCATCCCGGCCTCGCTCCACGTACTCTTCGTCCCGCAGTATATCTGCGGTGATATCAGCGGGGAGGGCGACGGGCCTAATGTCCAGGATCTGACTTATCTGGTTACCTACATTTTCCAGGGCGGGCCGCCGCCCCCGGTTCTGGCGGCCGCCGATCTGGACGGCAGCGGCGGCATCCCCAATATCTCCGACCTGACTTACCTCGTGGCCTACTTATTCCAGGGGGGCCCGGCGCCGGTGTGCGGCGGCTGACCGAACCGAACATGGTCCGCCCGATCGACCTGAGGAGCCGGGATAGCACGGCGCTCGGGCCCATGCGGCCGTAATTCCCACCCCCAACCGGTGGAACGGGCGTTAACCTCCTGACACCACATGTCGAAGATAGGAGAGTGGCGACTAACCGCCGCCGGTTTTGACCTTGACAAAATCCGGTCGTCCGTGTTATTTGGAAGTATACTGGTGTATGGTTACAGCACTTCCTTACTAATTCGTTCGCAATCGCCGACCGACATCCGGAGAGTTGTGTGATAAGTTGTGGGACGTTCCCTGCTCT